>NZ_JACLCT010000018.1:36496-82870 GCF_014218915.1 Chryseobacterium sp. C2(2020) | reverse complement strand
TGAAGAGTTTAACAATCAAAACAAAATTTATCAAAATGTAGCTTAACTTATACTGGAATTTTTATTTGCATATCCAAATTGTAGAATATTTTAAAGTTTATATTTTTGATAATCATATCAAAGCCTCTTTAAATACACATTCAAAATTAAAGAGCTATAATATAAATCCTATTGTTGTTAAATATTTATCAAAGGTTTTAGAAAATAGTTACACATCAATTGGTGTTGCTAAAGCATTATTTTATCCCAGAGTTTTGGGAACGTCAATAAATACTTCTTTTGGAACAAGGATACAAAATATGTTTGTAGATTTACAAATTGCAGAAGGCTCATTAATTAAGGGAATGGATATCGAATTTATTGATAAAATTGATAATCGTAGAAAATGGTGCCAATTAAAATCAGGACCAAATACAATTAATTCAGAAGATGTAAAACCATTAATAAAAAAATTTACAGATACAATAAATTTAGCCAGAACCAATAGAGCATTCACTAATGTAAATAATACAGATTTTATTGTTGGTGTACTATACGGTGAACAAAGCGAATTAAGTATGCATTATAAGGTTATCGACAAGACTCACCCTGTTGTTATAGGTAAAGATTTTTGGCATAGAGTAACTGGCTTTCCAAAATTCTATGATGGTCTTGTTGAGGAACTGCATTTACTTATTGAAAATATTGACACTCAAAATTTAATAAATGAGGGTGTTGAAAAACTAGCCGAAGAAATCGCTAGTTCTCAACTTTTTAATTTTAAAGAATTATAATAGGAATTTAAAAATTTAATAATCGAATATCCAACCTCTTTAGCCAAATTAACAGGAACTGCATTTCCTATTTGTTTATATTGCTGAGCCATAGAACCTGCAAAATCCCAATCATCTGGAAAAGTTTGAATTCTCGCATATTCACGCACCGTAAAAGGTCGTGTTTCATCAGGATGGCATCTTTCAGTTTGCTTTTGCGCCGGACTGCAAGTGAGTGTTAAGCTAGGCTCATCCCATCCTATTCTTCTTGCCATTCCTGTTTTTCCTCCTCCTAAATAAAAACTTCCGCCCATATATTCTTTCTGGATTTCAAGAGGCAAATCTCTCCAATAACCTTTTGGAGGGACTAAATCCAATACATCTTTTTTACTTTTAGGATATGTTGCTCCATGTGAAACAGGAACATCACATCGAATAATTCACCTTTTTTTAAAGCATCCTTCAAATTATATATTTTAGAATAGGCTTGAGGATAGCTAAAATTAATATTTATATCTTTTCTGATACCTACTAAAATTAATCTTTCTCTTTTTTGCGGAACCTTGAAATCTATAGCTCTTAAAACTTCTACAGGAACTACATTATAACCTATCTCATCTAAGATTGAAATCATACCTCTTAAAGTATTTCCACCATCATGACTTAGAAGCCCTTTCACATTTTCACCTATACAAATTGGAGGGTTAACTTCCTGAACAGCTCTTGCAAATTCATAAAAAAGAGTTCCTCTTGCATCTTCCAAACCTAATCTTTTACCTGCATAACTAAATGCCTGACAAGGAAAACCTCCGGTTACAACATCTATTTTTCCGTTATATTGTGTAAAGCTAAAGTTTTTAATATCACCTTCCAGAACTGTCCAATGTGGTCTGTTCTTTCTTAAAGTCTGACAGGCAAATTTATCGATTTCATTTAATGCTTCGCATTTTAAACCTGCTTTTTCTAAACCAATTGCTAAACCGCCTGCTCCTGCAAACAACTCTAAAACTTTATATTCATTTTCAGCTTTAGCATAGTTATCTGTTGATTTATTATTATCAATTAAAAAATCTGGAAATAAGTTTTCTATATCATTTCTGTGATAAACCCTATAATTACTCATTGGCTCTCTCACAGCAACCAACTTTCCCTCATCATCCCATCTTCTTAGTGTTTTTGTACTTTTATTTAAAATTTCTGCGGCTTCGGATATTGTGTAATATTCTTTAATAACCATATTGGACAACATTAGACATTGGTTACAAATTTATTTTAAATTTTCTTTGCGCACAATAATGATTTTTAAGAAAAAAAATTATAAATTAAAGCGATATTCACTTTATATAGATCTTTCAAACAAAACAAATTAATAATCAAAAACTTACACTTTCTCAATTAAAAACCTTAATTTTGCACCCCGAAATAAGGATCATCCATTATGAAAAAATTAGGCGAATACAGAAAGCTTCTCGAAGTTGATAAAAATGTAACACTGAAGGAATTAAAAACCATCTACAGGAATACGATGAAAGATACCCATCCTGATAAATTCATCAATGATGAGGCGGGAAAGCAGGAAGCAGAAGAAAAAAGCAAATCTGTGATTGAAGCCTATCATTTTCTGGTAAGCATCAATCCGGAAACGCAGGAAAAATACAAAGAAGAATATACCGAAACCATTACGAAATCTAATATTCAGGATTTTTATCTGGAAAAATCGGTTCTTAAAGTACAGCACCTGAACGGAAATATGTACGAATATCTTGGAGTTCCGAAAAATACCTACATCAAAATGGTGAATTCCGATTCTCCGAGCCGTTTTGCAAGAAGACATATTTACGGAAGTTTTGTGTACAGAAAAGCCGGTGAGGCAATGGCGGAATAATCCCCTATTTACAAATAAATAAGAGCTTTCAATTAATTTTGGAAGCTTTTTTTATTTGAAACTTGTCTAAACTTTTTTTACCGCAAAAGATTGCAACACTTTAGTTATTAAGTTTAATACTTAAATGTAAAAAGAGCACATAAGTTAAAGAATCAAAGATTTTTCTCTTTGTAGACTTTTGAAATACTTTAAATAAACTCAACAAAGTCTTTTGTCTCTTTTGCGGTTACATTTAAAATTAGTTTAAATAAACTTTTGATTAAACTTTAATTTTAACGCAAAAGGGTCGCTAGTCTTTTTTAAATTATTGAACATACTTTTCGGTCGAAAAGGCGTTTTACTCAGCAAATGAGCAATCATATTTCTTTTCTTTTTTAAGATTGCGTCGTCGCTTCAGAACTACGTTTGCAGGTCTTCAGTCTGTTCGCAATGACATAAAAAAACCGCATCATTGCTGATACGGTTTTCGGTTAATTAAGGTGTTATATTAGTCTAAATGTTTTGGCGTAAAACCGTCTTCACTTAGTTCTCTGTGCTCATAATCGGCTTTCATTTCAGCTTCATAATCTACTTTTTCATGTTTACCCATTCTTCTAAGAATTGAATCAAATAAAGAGTAAACTACCGGTACAATAATTAAGGTAAGGAATAGAGACGATGTTAAACCACCGATAACTACCCATGCCAAACCTTTGTTCATCTCCGCTCCTGCTCCTGTTGCCAATGCGATCGGCAACATCCCGAAGATCATCGCAATCGTTGTCATAAGGATCGGACGAAGACGGGCATGATTCGCCTGTACCAAAGCGTCGTGTGTATTAGATCCTGCTGCTTTTCTGGCATTGGCAAAGTCAACGATCAAAATCGCATTCTTCGCAACCAGACCAATCAACATAATCATCCCTAACATCGTAAAGATATTCAGTGAATTTGCTGTTAAGGCAAGAATTACCATTACCCCGATCATCGCCAGAGGAATTGAGAATAATACCACGAAAGGATACACAAAACTGTCATACAATGAAACCATTACAAGGTAAACCAATACAATAGCCGCCAATAAAGCGATTCCCAACGTACCGAAACCTTCCTGCTGGTTTTCCATATCTCCACTCCAGATGTAATCTACTCCTACAGGTTTGCTCTTGCTGTCCATGAACTGTTTTGCCCATTCGTTGGCAACGTCTCCTACAGGTCTACCTACTGCTTTAGCTCTTACTTTTACAGAAGGTGATTTATCTCTACGCTCAAGCAAACTCGGTCCTGATCCCATTTTAACCTCAGCAAACTGACTAAGACGTACCTGCTGTCCCTGAGGATTTGTAAACATTAAGTTTTTAACATCATCAATAGACTGTCTGTTCGCATCTCCGAAACGGATATTGATGTCGTACTCGTACTCTCCTGCTCTGAATTTCCCGTCTGTATTTCCGTTGAATGCCGTCTGCATTGTCTGTCCTACACTGGAAAGATTCAAACCTAAAGAAGCCATCTTATCTCTGTCGATATTTACCTGAACTTCAGGATTTCCTGAATCGGTAGATAATTCCGCATCTACTGCTCCCGGAACTTTTTTCAGCAATTCTAAGATTCTTGTTGCTTCTTTTACGGCTGTTGCATTATCCGGAGCGGTTACCACCATTTCGATCGGTGCATTTTCAGCACCCATGATTCCTATTGGGGCAGTTTTGAATTCTACTCCTGTAAATTTCTCTTCTAAAGCTCTTTTTATTTTTGCAGCTTTGATGTTGGTGCTTTCAGAACGCTCGGATTTATCTGTTAAATTTACCTGAACTTCCGACTGATAAGTTGTCGCCTGAGCTCCACCAAAACCTGTTGACTGCTGTCCTACTGTTGTAATTAAATCTACAACATCTTTATCATTTCTTAAAAATCGCTCAACATCTAACGTAAGCTGATTGGTTTTTTCAACGGTTGCATCTTTCGGTAATTCCATCTGAACAAGGAACTGCCCTCTGTCGATCGGCGGGAAAAATTCTCCTCCGATAAATCCGAATGCTACTAACATGAATGAAGAAATCAACACGATGAAAGTAATCACGACTGTGGAAATTCTTCTTAATGTGGTTTTTAAACACCATTCAAGAATTCCTGTGATCCAGTGTGTGAATTTATCAATTAAACCTTCAAACCAAAGGATGAATTTTTCGAACCAGTTTTTCCCTGTTAAATGCTCAAGCTTACCAAATCTTGAAGAAAGCCACGGAATGATGGTAAATGATGCGACCAATGAAAGCAATGTCGCAATAACCACCGTGACGCAGAACTGAGCCAGAATGTTCGCTACCAAACCTGAACTCATCGCAATCGGTAAGAATACCACCACAATTACCAAAGTAATCGCTGCAACGGTAAACCCGATCTCCGAAGCTCCGTCGTAGGCTGCCCTGATTTTGCTTTTCCCCATCTCCATGTGACGGTAAATATTTTCCAATACAACGATCGCGTCATCCACAAGAATACCTACCACTAAGGAAAGTCCCAGTAAACTCATCAAATTCAGCGTATATCCCATTAAGTTCATTCCGATGAATGTTGCCACCAATGAAGCAGGAATGGAAACCATTACAATGAATGCGTTTCTGATGCTGTGAAGGAATAGTAACATTACAATTGCTACCAAAATAATCGCTAAGAATAAGTCGAAAATTACGTGGTTGGCAGATTCAAGGGTAAAGTCTGTAGTATTGTTTACCACTTTCACCTTTACACCCTGAACTTTGTACGCTTCCTGAACGGTTTCAATGGTTTTCTCAACACTTTCAGATACCGCAACCGCATTGGCATCAGATTGTTTTTTAACCTGCATTAAGATCGTAGGAAACTGGTTGAATCTCGCTACTTTCTCCACATCTTTCTGAGAATCGAAAACCGTAGCAATATCAGACAAACGAACCTGTGCTCCGTTTTTATTGGAAACCACAAGATTGTTCATTTCTGCTACAGACTTATACTTTCCGGATAATCTGATGGTAGATTTTGAGGTTCTGGTTTTCAGACTACCTGTCGGGAAATCTAAGTTTGAAGAGAGAATTGCCTGTTGAACATCTCCGATGGAAAGTCCGTAACCCTGCAGTTTTTTCTCATCAAGATTTACCTGAATTTCTCTTTCCTGTCCACCTACAAGATCAACCTGAGCAACACCGTTTACACGGGAGAAAATCGGCTCAATTTTTTTATCTAAAAGATCATAGAGCTCCTTATTGTTTAATTTGTCTGAAGAAATACTCATCGTGATGATCGGTAAATCATCCAGAGAGAATTTGTTTAGAGACGGTGCATCCACATCATCCGGAAGGTCTGCAAGAATGGCGTTTACCTTTCTCTGGGCATCATTCAATGCATAATCTACATCGGCTCCGTCATTCAACTGAACCATAATCACGGATAAACTTTCGTAGGAAGAAGATTCTACTTTCTTCACGTTTTCCAAAGAACCAACGGCATCTTCAATTTTTCGGGTAACGGATGTTTCCACCTCTGCGGGTGAAGCTCCCGGATACACCGTAGAAATGGTTACCATATTGGTTTCAAACTTCGGAATCAATTCGTATCCCATGAGTGTATAACTCAGGATACCTCCCAACGTAAGAATCGTAAACAGTACGATTACCAACGATGGTCTTTTAATCGATATTTCTGCTAACTTCATAAATCTTCTACTTTACGATATTTACTTTAGATCCGTTATCCAGATTGATCTGTCCGCTGGTAACCACTTGTTCTCCGCCATTCAGTCCGCTTAAAACCTGAACTTTATCGCCATATACTTTTCCAACGGTTACTTTGATGAGTTTTGCAACGCCATTCTGTACAACAAATAATTGTCCGGAACTTACTCCGTTTACAAATGCTTCCGCAGGAACCGTTAACATATTCTGTGTTTCTGCGCCATTGTTTGTTTTAAATGTTGCTGTTGCATACATCCCGGCTTTCAGGTTTCCTCTGTTCTGAACTTCAATTTCAACAGGGAAATTTAAAGAAGCATCACTTTTAGGGGCAATAAATGTAATTCTTCCCACAAATGAATCTTCGGGTAGAACGTTTACTTTAATCGGAACTTCCTGTCCTAACTGAATTTTCCCGATCTGGCTTTCATCAACCAAAACTGAAAGTTTTAAGCTGTTGATGTTTACGATTTCGAAAAGTCCTGTCCCCGGAGCAACCACCATTCCCGGCTCTACCATTTTTTTATTGATGGTGCCGCTGATTCCTGCACGAATGCTTGTATCGTTTACTTTTACGCCTTGAGCTCTTAGCGCAGCCTGAGCATTTTTAAGCTGTAATCTTGAATTATCAAGCTGCTGTTTGGTAACACCTCCTGTTTTGAAGGCATTTTCATAACGCTGGTTGTCTGCAATCGCATTCTGTAAATTGTTCTGAGCCTGAGTAACATCTACTTCAATGGCATCTCTTTTAATGGTTGCCAAAACCTGTCCTGCTCCCACTCTTGAGCCTTCTTTTACCAAAACGCTTACCACGCGTCCTGAAATTTCAGAAGACTGGTTCATTTCCTGCTTCGGGATAAATGTTCCGTTTGCACTGTAATCTGTATCAATATTTTCTCTGGAAACCGTTACCACGTTTACATTGATCTTATCTACCTGCTTTGCAACTTCTTTTACTTCCTGCGTCTGCTTTTCTTTATTTCCGGCAATCTTGTAAGCTGCCAAACCAACCAGTACGGCTGCTACGATGATATATATTAAAGTTTTTTTCATAGTTTATTACGGGTTTTGTAGTGTATTTAATTCTCCTTTTGCTTTAATTAGCTTGATTTCAGCCTGTTTGTAATCCAACAAAGCATTAGCGTAATTCTGTTTTGCCTGCGTTAAAGCATTTTCTGCATCCAGAACTTCTGTAAGTGTTGCTAAACCGTACTGGTAGTTGGATTGTGTATTTTTCTGAACTCTTTCTGCCAATCCTACGTTGTCTTTCATGCTTTCAATATTAATTAAAGCATTTTCTATGTTGGTAATGGCATTTTTATAATCTAAATTAAGGCTTAACTGTGTATTCTGTATATCCAGATCAAGATCCTGAATATCGATTTCTGCCTGATTGATCTTTGCTTTTGTAGCTCCTCCGGTAAAAATCGGGATATTAATATTTAATCCAATTGCAGAGTAATCGCTCCAAAGCACACCATTTTTAAGTCCGTTGGTTAATGGAAATTTTGCTCCGTTTGCACCCCAACCGTAATTGGCAACCAGACTTACTGTAGGGTAAAGATATGCTTCTGTCGCTTTTTTATTGAACACTAAAAGTTCTCTGTTTTTGTTTAAAACTTTGATTTCGGTACGGTTGTCAAGGTTTAAATTTCCTGAAACCAGTTCCGGTTTTGGTTCAATTGTTTTTTCTTCCAGTTCAATATCAGATTCAATCGGAACCCCCATGTAGAACTTCAGTGCGTTTTTAGCAAGCTGCACAGAATTAATTAATGTCTGTTTGTTTGATCCGATGTTGGTAAGCTGAACATTGGTTCTGTCCAGATCAATGGATTTTGCCAAACCGTTATCTACCAAACTTTTAATTACATTTCTTACTTTTTCCGTATTCGCATAGCTTGCTTCTACGGTTTTAAGATTTTCTTCCTGAACAAAAACCTGATAATAAGCGGATGCTACATTTTCAATGATCTGTTCGTTGGTAAGCTGTGCATTAAGCACATAAAATTCTCTGGTAGATTTTGCCGCTTTCAGTCCGGTGAAAACTCTCTGATCGAAAATTGCCTGCTGAAGCTGTACCGAAGCGGTAGAGTTCCACGGCTGACCGAACTGTGCTCTGATTTTTTCTCCTCCAAACTCAAGAAGGGACTCCTGAATGATGGGATTGTAGGTAAGACCTGCTGTTGCGGAAATCTGTGGTAAAGCTCCTGCTTTTGCCTCATCAATCTTATATTCGGCTTTTTTGATCTGTAAAGCTGCCTTTTTGGCTTCCGCTTTATTCTGAAGTGCCTGTTTAATGGCTTCCTGTAAGGAAACCTGTTGCTGTGCAGACACCCATGAAAAACCGAACATTATAAATGCAGCCGCTATTCCTACTTTTAGCTTGTTTGCAGTTACACGTTTTTTCATAATATTATACTTCGTTTATTTTTTTTAATGTAATTATTCTGGTAAATGATATTATTCCGAATGACGAATGAATTCTTAAAATACTTTAACTCTTTTTTAGTTTTTGAATAACATATTTAATATGATTTCTTTTCTTTCGGAAATAATTTTATCAAACTCTTTATCGCTGATCATTAAATTTTCCATAAAAAGAGGTCTTACTGCACTCGGAAAAACCAAAAGCGAAACCATATTTAAAACAAACTGTATGGGTTTCATTTTTTCAATATTTCCTAATTCCATTTCGGCTTCTATATCTCTGTACAAGCGATCAAGTTCATCTTTTTCAATATCTTTTTTATGACAGTTTCCTTTGTTGATCTGCGAAACGATGTAGGTTTCCAGATAAGGATACTGAAGACTTGTAGATAAACTTCCTTCTATGAACTGGCTGATCTTTTCTTTCAGAGGAAGATCAGAATTCATGATAATTTCAGATTTTTCTTTTTCCACTTTCTGAGCTTCATCAAAAATAATCTGGATGAGGTTATCTCTTGAGCGGAAGTAATAGTTGATAAGCGTTCTGTTGACACCGGCTTCATCTGCAATCTCCTGAGTAGTAGCGTCAAACTTACCTTTCACAAAGAATAAATTCTTTGCTGTGTCTTTAATTAATTCCTGTGTTTGGTCTTTTTTTGCTTGATTTAACATTTTTGTTAAACAAATTTGTGCAAATGTAAATCAAATTTTATTTTTGACAAAATTGTTAAACAAAATTATTAAACAATTTTGTATGATTTGCATCATATTTTAAATCTTATTCTGAGATTGCGTTTTATTAATCTTTTTGAAATAGCGGATTTTAATATATTTGCCGAAAAATTAGTAACCAATGCGAAAAATATTGTTTCTATGCAAAGTTTTCTGCTGTGGATTTTTGTTTTCTCAGAACTTTTCTTGGGTAAAACAATTCAGAAGCTATACAGACTATGCTGATCATATTTCAAAAGTCCAAAAAGATGATAATGGAAATATGTATCTTTTAGGTAAGACCCTTAGTTTCAGTGGAATTGATGTAGATCCGGGACCAGGTGTAAATCTTTTAATTCCAACAAATTATATAAGTTCAGGAGGATCAGGAACAACCTTTATCATTAAACTGGATAGTAATGGTAATTATCTGTGGAGTTACAAAATAAGTAATGTACATAATGATATTGAGTACGATTTGAAGGTTAAAAACGGAAAAGTGTATGCACTCACCAATAAATCTGTTTATCAAGGAAATTATATTAATGGCTATGCTACAATTACCACTTTAGACCTTAATGGAAACCTTATTAATGAAACGCAGGTAACAAACTCAAATCCAAATTCATTAGATGTTGATAACAACGGAAATGTATATCTAAGTACTTTTACTTTTTATGATCTTGTATTTCAACAAGCTGCAAATACAGCTTTTAATGATACAAACTCTACAGCGGCTTCGTACATTATTAAATTTAATTCTTCTTTACAGGTTCAATGGCTAAAAAAAGTTACCAACGGAATCGAAAATAAATTGGTTTTAAATTCTAATAATGATGTCTATTTTGCGATGAATAATATATATGGTCAGTCTCGGTATACATTGCAGCGATACAACACTAACGGGACTTTGCTTTGGTCCGGAATTCAAGAAGACCAAAGTTATTCTGATATTCTTGTTGATAAAAATGATAATCTTATTGTTTCAGGTCAATGGATGGCTCAGTTTTTACCTATTGACGTAGATCCTTCAAGTAATCAATATTTATTGCCTTCCAATACTTATATCAGCCTTTATTTATTGTGGTTCGATACTAACAATAATTTACTTGATGTAAAAAAATATTTAAATAACGGACAGCATTTTCCTTTATCTATAGAGGGTTTAAGTTGTGATGATTATAATAACCTGCATGTCAATGGATATTTCGATAAAACTTTCGATGCCAATCCTGACTTGGGAGTAAATAATATTGTATTCGGAAGCGGATATTCAGAAGGCTGTTCGATAACTTTTAACCCTAATAGAGAATATAAAACGTCTTTCAGAATAGGATCTACGAATGCCTATAAACCAAATGCGTATGCAAGAGTTTATCAAACAGTAAATCTTAATGACAGTTATTATTATGTCGGAACTTTTCACTGGAACTGTGATTTTGACCCTTCTGCCAATGAGTATTTTTTAAATACAATAAACACATCAACAACTAATGATGATGGTTACTTGTTAAAACTAGAAAGATGTAATAATTTACCTCAAAATTCAAGCATGAACATTTGTTTAGGTGCAAATATTCAGTTGAATGCAACTGGCGGAACAACCTATAACTGGACTGGGCCAAATGGATTTACTTCAAATCAGCAAAATCCTACAATTCTCAATTCAACAACAACAAACTCTGGAATATATACTTGTCAGGTTACAGGATCTAATAATGGATGCGACGGAAGTTTTTCTGTGCATGTAATTGTTGGTGATATTACTCCGCCAGTTCCTAATGTAACAAATCTTCCTAATATAATAGGAGACTGTCATACTACGATTTCCAATTTTCCAAAGGCAACGGATAATTGTGTCGGAATTATTACGGCAACCACTACCGATCCCCTTTCCTATTCTGTTCCGGGAACTTATGTGATTCACTGGACTTATAATGACGGAAATGGAAATGTTTCGGCACAAAACCAAAATGTAACGGTAACAGCAACGGCATTACCTGTAACAACCAATCTTCAGCAAATCTTCTGTAAAAGCACCAATCCAACGGTTGCCAATATTCAGATTACAGGACAGAATATCAAATGGTACAATGCAGCCGGAAATCTTTTGCCTTCAACAACGGCTCTGGTAAACGGACAGACCTATTATGCCTCCCAAACGATTAACGGATGCGAAAGTGATAAAATCGCTGTTCAGGTTACCGTGAATGAAACTCCAAAACCTACAGGAAACGCTGTTCAGGATTTTTGTGCTTCGGCAAATCCTACTTTGGCAAGTTTAGTTGTAACCGGAACTTCCCTTAAGTTTTATGATGCCGCAGGAAATATCTTACCGCTTACAACTCCTCTGGTGAACGGAACAGTTTACTACGTAACACAGACGCTGAACAACTGTGAATCTGAAAAACTGGCAATTACGGTAACACTTTCAACGAATAATGTTCCTGCCAATGATTATTCGGCGACGTTCTGTAACAGTACGACAGGAAACTCTATGATTGTGAATTTAACGTCGTATCAAAGTAATATTATTGCCAATCCTTCCGGATATACATTTACTTATACGGATGATTTTGGGAACGTAATTACCAATCCTTCTGCGTACTCTTTAAATTTAGGAGCGACCGTTATCCATGTAAAGGTTTCCACACCGGACGGATGTTTTAAGATTGTACGATTAAATTTAGCATTGAACCCTAAACCTATATTTAACCTTCCTGAGAAAATTGATTTCTGTAAAGGAAAAACAGTAACTCTGGATGCAGGAAGCGGATTTTCATCTTATCTATGGAGCAACGGAGCCACTACTCAGACAATTACCGTTTCAGCTCCCGGAAATTATTCTGTAACAGTAACGAATAGTTTTGGCTGTCAGAGTACGGATAACATTCAGGTAAGCTATACGGTTTTGCCGGAAATTGTTTCCGTAAATATCAGCAACAATTCCGCAACAGTAATCCTTTCTGCGACAGGCAGCTTTGAATATTCTTTAGATAACTTCACATGGCAGGATTCTAACATTTTCACGAACTTAAATATTGGAGAATATATTGTTTATGTAAGAACAAAAGGAGGCTGTATCATTGGTCAGAAACCTTTTTCGATATTCAACATTCCAAATGCATTCACTCCCAATGCAGACGGATATAACGACCAATGGAAAATTGCAGGACTGGAAAATTATCCGGGAACCGAAGTGAACGTTTACGACAGAAGAGGTCTTCCTGTTTTCAAGCAGATTATTTCTAAAAAACCTCTGCAATGGGACGGAAAACTCAACGGAAATCCTGTCCCGACAGGAAACTACTGGTATACGATAAAAGTTTCAGACGGCAGAGTATATACAGGCTGGCTTCTGATTAAGAACAGAGACTAAACAAAAACGAGCGGAAAATTTTCCGCTCGTTTTTTTATTTTTACAAGGTTTATTGATTGTCTTTACAACTTTTTGATGAGTCAAAAACAATTACAATAACCGAATTTTATCGTCCAGAATATCAATAATTTTATCTTTATACAATCCTCCGATGGCTTTTTTAAAGTTCTTCTTGCTCATCTGAACTTCGTCCTTAATTTCTTCGGGAGTTGATTTATCTGAAAGATGAAGCAAACCATAGTTTTCTTCTAGTCTGTCTAAAATTTTCTTTTTAAATTCATCAATATTTTCAAAACCTTGTGGCTGTAGGGAAACATCAATTTTTCCGTCTTCGCGGATCTCTTTGATATAACCGGATTCTTCAGACAACGGATACAGCTTTTTGAATACATCCGAATTGTAGATCAGTCCGATATACTTTTTGTTGATGACTACATTCCAACCCAACTCACTTTCATTCATCATAATAAGATCCACTTTATCTCCTTTCTGGAAAGGCAGATCCTGATATTGAGGATTTCTTTTGAATTTCGTGGTTCCGGTAATCAGTTCCAGATCTTCATCAACATAAATATAGACAAGATATCTTTTTCCTTCAATGATCTTAGATTTCTGCTGCTTGTAAGGAATAAACAGATCTTTGATAATTCCCCAATCCATAAAAGCTCCACTTGGAAGGCTCTGAACACAGCTCATTACGGCAAACTCTCCTACTTCTGCCAAAGGAATTTCTGTGGTTGCCTTTAATTTTCCATCATCCTGATATACAAAAACTTCAATTTCGTCATCAATTTCCTTATCATCCTGAATGAAAATTTTAGGAAGAAAAGCCTTTTCTCCGGATTCGTCTGTTAAGATCCATCCCGAATTATTTTTATCTGAAATTTTTAAAGTCTGAGTTTTTCCGAATTGCATGTATGATAAAATTAGTCTGCAAAGGTAAGGAAAATCAAATCTTTAACCTATTTATATTCTTCCAAATCTCTTCTCAGGGTTTTGGACTCTTTCAAATAACTGTTTTCTACATCGGGATTTTGAGCAATACCTGTTACTTTTACAAGTTTTTCATCAGTATAATAATATCTTGATTCTGAAAGTAATTTAGGATTTTTTATATATCCATTCTCATCAATGATCTGATATTTTTTTGTCAAAACAAAGATCAGTTTATCATTTGCTGAAAAAAAATATTGTGTACTGATATTCCATGCCGAAAGTCCTACAAAATGTTCTATTTTCTTAAGTTTTCCATCTTTATAAAATCCTTTCAGCTCAATTCCGTTATCTGAAGTCTGATTTTTATCCAGAAAATAGGAATAAGGAACAGTTTTAATTTTGATGTTTTTAATACTATTTATTTCCGAAACCTTTTTACTGATTGACTTGATATTCTGACTAAAAGTGTAACCTGAAATAAAAATAAAAAAAGTTAACAAAAATGCTCTCATATTTTTTAAATAAAGCTGTTTAAACCAATTTTAAATTTAACCGCAAAAGAGACAAAAGACTTTATTGGATTTATTTAAAGTATTTCAAAAGTTTGCAAAGAGAAAAAATCTTTGATTTCTTTAACTTATGTGCTCTTTTTTCAATTTAGGAATTAAACTTAAACAGCTAAAGTGTTACAATCTTTTGCATCTTTTGCGATAAAAAAGTTTTGACAAGTTTAATATTTCGAATATCCGTTAAACAACCTATTACTTTGCACTGATATGAAAATCAATTATTTATAACAGGCACTTCGACAAGCTCAGTGTGACACCTCTAATACTAAACGCTTGATTTGTAGCGATGTCAAGCTGAGCCTGTCGAAGTTTTAGGTTAATAAACGGACAATCAATTAATATTAATTTCAAACTGTTTTTTATGAATTTTGTACAAATTCCATCAATTCCCGTTTGCTGCTTTCAAAATCGAAGGCATCGTAAACCAGAAAATATTTATGCTTATCTACACATTTTGAAAACATAGACTTTGCAAGAGAAATTTTATTTTTGTCAAAACTTAAATCTTTTACCAAAATACGGATCTGGTTCGAGGTAAACAAGGCATGTTTTCCCTGTTGACTGATGAACATCATTTTTTTATCGTCAAACCAAGCCTTTTCCTTCATCATCGCCATAAATCCCTGAAATGTCTGATTATCCATCACATTAGGATAATTTACGTTATCATTCCATCCTCCCGAATTTCCGTAGGGATTGTTCCAGACATCATTCCAGTCATTAAATCCGTAAGACTGGTTCTGAACAGGATATGAATCTAATAAAAACAATCCTTCATTGGTAAAGAAATCAAGAACCAATCTGCTGTTGTTTCTTACATTCAAAGTTGTTCTGTATAATAAATAACCGTTTTCATAAATTGAAACAGGAATTCTTCCCGAAGGAAGATCAAAAAATCTGAATCTTCCGGAATTATTGGAAATAAACTGATCTCCCAGTTCCACACTGAACATTCCCTGTTCAGGAATTCTCAGGAAAACTTCTGAATATCCGTACTGCTGATTCCATTGGTAATTTGGATTTTTACCTCTGAATCCATTGTTATTTCTGTTCTGATTTCTGAAACCGGAATTATTGCTGTTTCTGCTCTCCGTTCTTTTTGCGTTCGGAGATTCTATTTCTGTTTTTGAAGCCTCGTTTTTTAAAAGCTCACCTGCTTTTCCTGCTTCCTGCGCGAAAGAAAAACTTCCTACAAGAAACAAAACACTCATAAATATATTTTTCA
This sequence comes from Chryseobacterium sp. C2(2020), assembly GCF_014218915.1. Classification (NCBI taxonomy): domain Bacteria; kingdom Pseudomonadati; phylum Bacteroidota; class Flavobacteriia; order Flavobacteriales; family Weeksellaceae; genus Chryseobacterium; species Chryseobacterium sp. C2(2020). The sequence continues at coordinate 67,297 of NZ_JACLCT010000018.1, read as the reverse complement.
TAACACTTTTTTTAATCTCCAGCTCCACTTTCATGCCAAAAAAAAGAGAAACCAGTATCTGATTTCTCTTTATTATTTATATGATTGTTTATCAATTACATATGAATTGGTCTTTTCGCGGTAGCGTCTAAAGCTGCTTCTTTAATTGCTTCTGCATACGTCGGGTGCGCGTGAGAACTTCTTGCGATATCTTCTGCACTTGCACGGAATTCCATAGCGATAACTCCTTCAGCAATTAAATCTGCTGCTCTTGCTCCCACAATGTGCATTCCAAGAACTTCGTCTGTTTTTTCGTCTGCAATAATTTTTACCAGACCATCTACATCACCACTTGCACGGCTTCTTCCCAAAGCTCTCATCGGGAAAGAACCTACTTTATAAGCTACTCCTTCTTCTTTCAACTGCTCTTCAGTTTTTCCAACTCCTGCTACTTCAGGCCATGTGTAAACCACTCCCGGAATTAAATTATAGTTGATGTGAGGCTTCTGTCCTGCTAAAGTTTCAGCAACAAAAACACCTTCCTCTTCTGCTTTGTGAGCCAGCATTGCTCCCTTCACCACGTCTCCGATTGCATAAATGTTCGCAACATTAGTTTGTAAATGGTCATTTACTTTCACTCTTCCTCTTTCGTCAAGCTCAACACCAGCTTTTTCCAATCCAAGACCGTCTGTGTAAGGCTTTCTTCCTACAGAAACCAGACAGTAATCTCCTTCTACTGTTACTTCTTCTCCTTTTTTGTCTTTCGCTGTAATTTTTACGGTATCTCCGTTTCTTTCTACTGCGGATACGGCTGTAGAAAGCATGAATTTCATTCCCTGCTTTTTAAGAACTTTCGTTAATTCTTTACTTAGCGCTCCGTCCATTGTCGGGATAATTTTATCCATAAACTCTACCACAGTAACCTGAGCTCCAAGTCTTAGGTAAACAGAACCTAATTCAAGACCAATTACTCCACCTCCGATTACGACTAAATGTTTCGGAATTTCTTTAAGATTTAAAGCTTCCGTAGAAGTAATTACTCTTTCTTTATCTAAGGTGATGAAAGGTAAAGAAGAAGGTTTAGAACCTGTTGCGATAATGGTATATTTGGATTCGATCGTTTCTGTAGAACCGTCGTTTTTTGTTACTTTGATCTGAGTAGCGGATTCGAAGCTTCCCACTCCTTCAAAAACAGTGATTTTGTTTTTGTTCATCAGATAGCTGATTCCGTCTGTATTTTGTTTGATTACCTCATTTTTACGTTCGATCATTCTTGCAATGTCGGCTTGAGGCTCGTTGATAATGATTCCGTGACCTGCAAAATTGTGTTTTGCGTTCTCAAAATGCTCAGAGCTGTCTAAAAGCGCTTTTGATGGAATACATCCCACGTTAAGACAAGTTCCTCCCAAAGTTGGATATTTTTCAATAATTGCTGTTGTGAAACCTAATTGTGCAGCACGGATTGCAGCAACATAACCACCAGGACCGGAACCGATTACGGTAACATCGAATTGACTCATGTTATTTTATGAATTTGTTTATTATTAACTTTCTTATGCTTACAAATTTAACGATTTATTACCACGTGAGAAAGTGAGATTTGTCAAATTTTTGAGAGGGATGATTGAGGATGGAAGATGGAAGTTTAAAGAATTGCAAATATCTTTTAAATTTAATCTTTTTATTCACTAAACTAAAAATCCGGTAAGATCTTCCAGCTTCCGGCTTCATACTTCCAACCTGTTACAAATCCAACCTCAGTTTCCCCTGTCCGAATTCTCCTGTGCTTTCAAAATATGAGCCTCCGTAAACATACCAATCAAGGCTTTCGAGATATTCTACAGCATTTTCGGGGGTAATTTGAGGACGGTCTTTTTTAGAAACAATTCCTTTGTACCATCTTCCGGATTTGGAAAAACTTTCATATTCCACAAAATATCGGATCCAGATTCTCTGGCAAAGTTTACACTGCTGAATGCTTACTTCGGCAAATCTTCCATTCGTTTGATCGATTCCCAATTCTGACGTTCTGAATTCTGTATAGGTGGAAGTCGGTTTTTCGCAGGCGCATCCCAGTTTCTGGATTTTAATCATTAGTAATTGTTTTCTGAAATTAAAAATCCAAAATTAAAAAATATTAGCTGAATACTCAAGATGGTTATTTCATCAGATCCAGCAATACCTTTTCATACTGATTTAAAATAATATTCTTGGAAAATCTGGATTTTATAGAATTTTTAATGGCTTCATTTTCATGATTTTCATGAAGAATTTTCATAATCTTTTGCGAAAAATCTTCATAATTTTCAATATTGGCAATTTCTCCATTGGTATCATCCTGAATGATTTCGGTAATTCCTCCGGGGCAATTATTGGCTAAAGAATACGTTCCGCAAGCTCCGGCTTCGAGTAACACATTCGGAAAGCCTTCATATCGTGATGAAAGAATAAACAAGTCTGCATATTTTAAAAACTGATAAGGATTTTCCTGTCTTCCGTGAAAGATCACATTTTTTAAGCCTAAAAAATCTTTCATTTGATGCAAAATTTCACGATCCTGTCCGTCACCCAAAATATGAAGCAGGATATTTTCGTTTTTAAGCCTTGAGAAAACTTTCAGTAAGTTATCAAAACCTTTTCTTGCCGATAAATTTCCGATCGCGACAACATTTTTATAGCCGTATTTAAAACTTTCCGGTTTATGGGAAATTTTAATTTTTTCATCAATGAAATCAAAATCTACAGGATTGTTTATTTTAACGAGTTTCGAAGGTTTAATCTTGAAATTTAGCATCAGATCATGCTTCATATCATCACTTTGCGCAATGATTGTATCATAATTGTTATAGAAGTTGTAGAAAAATTTAATTTCCTTTCTGGTAACGTGCTGAGAAACAACATTGGTTTCTCTTGCAATAAATTTTGTCTTGGGAAAAACTTTGATGAATAAAGACAGATAAGCGTTTACTTCTCCAAATCCGGAAAATACAATATCCGGCTTTCTGCGGTAAATTTCCCTGAGAATAGGTTTTAAGGAATATCTGATTCTTTCCGTATTAACATCAATGATTTCAACGTCATCTTTCAAAATACTGAGATAACCTCCCTGTTTGCGCAGAAGCAATATCTTAGGCTCAAAACGATCCCGTGAGAGATGATTTGCAATGGTGGTAATAATTCTTTCCGCGCCTCCGGTTTCCAGATCCGGCAGAATAAATATGACAGAAATCTTTTTCATCACTGTAAAATTAGTAAAAAGTTTTCTTAACCTTCAAACCAAACCTATAGAGTTTATTTAATCTTTTTTATAAATAAAAATATACTTATTGGAAAACGCAAAGACGCAAGATCTTTATTAGTCTTAAACTTTTAAGGCGTAAGAAAATCAAAGATTTCCAATAAGAATTGATGCCTAATTTTATCGTAGATAAAATATCTTTGCGCCTTAAGACAAGGCCGTATTTAATGAATATTTTGCGTCTTTGCGACGATTATAGCTATTAAGTTTAAACATTCTGATTAATAATTTCAGTATGAAATTAAACTCTATTTAATTTTTTCATTTGTTCAGTTTGTCATTCCGTAGGAATCTCAACATAAAATTTTCTAGTACTACATTTAGATTCCTACGGAATGACAAACTTTACGAATACCACTTAAATGAGTACTTTTTATTAAAATAAAAAAGAAACTCCTCGTGGGAAGAGCTTCTTTTTTATTTTTTTCCCTGAAGAAACCAGTCTATAAATACCCCAAAAAGAAGTAAAAGGAAATAGCATCCTATCAAGAAAATTATAATATACAAAAGATATTTTAATACATCTTTCATTTAGTTGGCAACATCGCTAATGAATTTTATTCTCAACATTCTCACCTCTTCATCCGAAAGCTCATCTCCGAATTCATCTAAAAGAACTTTCATGCTGTCGCTTTCAGACTCATTCATGAATTCCATGAAACCGTCAACAATATCTTCATCAAAATTATCTTCAATATAATAATCGATATTCAGTTTGGTTCCCTGATAAACAATACGCTCCATTTCCTTGAGCAATTCATCCATCGAAAGATTTTTAGCTCTTGCAATGTCTTCAAGATCAATCTTTTTATCGGTACTCTGAATGATGAAAACTTTGTGACTGGATTTGTTTGCCACCTGCTTAAGAACCATGTCCTGAGTTCGCTCGATATTGTTGTCTTCTACATATTTACTAATGAAATCTGCGAATTCTTTACCGTATTTCTTGGCTTTTCCTTCTCCGACTCCGTAGATTTTGGTAATTTCTTCCACCGTAATGGGATACTGAACCGTCATATCTTCCAAACTCGGATCCATGAATACCGTGTATGGCGGAATTCCGTGTTTTTTGGCAACTTTTTTTCTTAACTCTTTAAGCTGGTTGAATAAATTCTGATCCAGACCGCCTCCGGACTGCATCTGAACCTGATCGCTTTCTGCTTTTGTCTGCGTTAAATCAAACTCTCTGTCTTCTGCAATTAAGAAAGAATGTTCCAGTTTGCCATCAAGAACCAGTCTTCCCTTTTCAGCAATTTTTAAAACACCGTAGGTTTCAATATCTTTCTGTAAAAAATTCTGAACCGTTGCCTGTCTTAAAATCGTTTTCCAGTGGTTATCTTTTTCTTCTTTTCCAAAACCGAAATAAGAAGTCTGTTCCAGTTTATAAGACTTGGTAACCGCAGTTTCTTTTCCTGCGATGACCGAGATCAGATCTTTGGCTTTAAATTTTTCTCCGGTATCATTAATAAGCTCCAGAACTTTTTTAAGATCGTCTGTTGCATCTTTTAATTTGGGCGGATTCGATGAATTATCGCACATTTTTGCTCCGTCACCATTGATCGGATCAAAATTTTCTCCAAAATAATATAGAATATACTGTCTTCTGCTCATCGAAGTTTCGGCGTATCCTACCACTTCATTGAGAAGCTGTAATCCGATTTCTCTTTCAGAAACAGGCTTCTGAGCAAGGAATTTCTCCAGTTTTTCAATATCTTTAGGATCGTAGAACGCGAGACAATGACCTTCTCCTCCGTCACGACCTGCACGACCGGTTTCCTGATAATAGCTTTCCAGAGATTTTGGGAAATCGTAATGAATTACAAAACGCACATCCGGCTTATCGATTCCCATTCCGAAGGCAATGGTTGCCACAATTACATCCACTTCCTCCATCAGAAATTTATCCTGATTGGCTACCCTTATTTTCTGATCGAGACCTGCATGATAAGGCAGTGCATTTACACCATTTACCTGCAGAAGCTGTGCAAATTCTTCAACTTTTCTTCGGCTCAGACAGTAAACAATTCCGGATTTCCCTTTATTCTGACTGATGAACTTTACGATTTCCTTGTCTACATTTACCTTAGGCTGTACTTCATAATAGAGATTCGGTCTGTTGAAGCTTTCTTTAAAAACCAGAGCATTCGTCATTCCCAAAGTTTTCTGGATATCATCCTGAACTTTTGGTGTAGCCGTTGCGGTAAGTGCAATTACCGGTACATCGGCAATTTTATCGATAATGGATTTCAGATTTCGGTATTCCGGTCTGAAATCGTGCCCCCATTCCGAAATACAGTGTGCCTCATCAATCGCAAAGAAAGAGATCTTCACTTCTTTCAGAAAATCCAAATATTCTTCCTTAATTAATGATTCCGGGGCAACATATAAAAGTTTGGTTTTACCACTTTTAATATCGTCGAAAACCTGTTTGGTCTGCGTTTTGTTTAATGATGAATTTAAAACGTGTGCTACTCCATCGTCAGATGAAAGCCCGTTCACGGCATCTACCTGGTTTTTCATCAACGCTATAAGCGGAGAAACCACAATTGCCGTACCTTCCGAAATAAGAGCCGGAAGCTGATAACATAAGGATTTCCCTCCTCCTGTAGGCATCAGAACAAATATATCCTTCCCGTTCAAAAGGTTTTCTATAATCTGCTCCTGCTGTCCCTTGAAAGTAGAAAACCCGAAATATTTTTTCAATTCGCCTGATAAATTGGCTTTTTTTGCGCTCATCTAATTTTCTATTGCTAAATTTGCATCTAACCCAAAGATATGAATTTTTCGCTTAAAATAAAAGCGAACGAATTTATAAAAAATAAAATTTATATTAAATATCCTTTTAAAAATATAACGTTTTTTAAGAGATTTTTTGTATACGCTGTAAAAGTAAAAATGGAAAGAGCCGACATTATTTCAATCGCAAAAAGTACGTTAGAAATAGAAATTTCAGAATTAGAAAAACTTAAATCCAGACTCAATGAAGATTTTGCGAAAGCCGTAGAAATTATTCATTCTGCCAAGGGAAAGCTTATCGTGGTGGGAATCGGGAAATCGGCGCATGTTGGAAATAAGATTGTTGCCACCCTGAATTCCACAGGAACCCCTTCTCAGTTTTTACACGCTTCGGAAGCCATCCACGGAGATTTGGGCGTTATCCAGAAGCAGGATGTTGTGTTGTGTATTTCAAATTCCGGAAATTCACCGGAGATCGTGAATCTGGTTCCTTATCTGAAAGACTATTCTTCTGCATTAATAGGAATGACTGGAAATAAATCCAGCAAACTTGCTGAATTTTCCGAAATTATTTTAGATACATATGTAGAAAAGGAAGCGTGTCCGAATAAACTTGCGCCTACCAGTTCAACCACTCTGCAAATGGCTTTGGGAGATGCTTTGGCGATTGCTTTAATGGAAATGAATGATTTTAAGGCAAATGATTTTGCTAAATTTCATCCGGGAGGTAGTCTGGGTAAAAATTTAATTTCAAAAGTAGATGATTTCCTATCATCCCAAAAACCTCAGGTTACTGAAAATGATACAGTAAAAGATGTCATCATCTCAATCAGCGGTTCCCGACACGGAATTACGGTGGTAACGAATAATGAGGAAATTATTGGGGTGATTACCGATGGTGATTTGAGAAGAATGCTTTTAAAAGGTGATGATATTGCGAAAGTTCTGGCTAAAGATATCATGTCTGCACATCCGAAGACCATCGAAAGAAGCGCTCTGGCTAAGGAAGCCATGAAAATTTTAAAGGATAATAATATCGGACAGCTTGTGGTAACGGAAAACGGAAAATATTTCGGGATTATCGATCTGCACAAATTGCTGGATGAAGGAATTAATTAATCAGAATGTATACGTGAAAAAAATTATTTTTTTTCATAATAAACACGCATCTGCATTTTAAAAAAATGAAACATCTCTTTTTACTGAAACTTTTTTCCTAAATTTGAAATCTTAAAAAAATATTATCCTGTGAGTGATGCTAAAGACATGTCTTTTTGGGGACATATTGGTGAACTAAGAGGTCATCTCATCCGTTCAATTCTCGCTATTATAATTGCTGCAGTTATTATCGGTTTCAATATCAACTGGATTATGGATCACGTTTTCTTTGGTCCTACCCGAAATGATTTTGCCACCTTTGAGATTGTGAATCATTTTTCCAAAATGATTTTGGGCGAAGACAGCATTCACCTTCCGAAAGATTTTCCGGTTCGTGCAAGCAAGCTTTACCAGCAGTTTAATGTGATGATGGCAGTTTCCATTTTTGGAGGAATTGTTTTGGCTTTTCCTTATATTGTGTGGGAACTTTGGAGATTCATAAGTCCCGCTCTTCATCCGAATGAAAGAAAAAATTCAATCTTTATCATCAATTCGGTTTGGATTTTATTCATGACGGGCGTTTTATGCGGATATTATTTAATCCTTCCTTTTGCCGTTAATTTTGGGGTTATTTTCAAAATTTCCGATATTATCATTCCGCTTTACGATTTAAGTGATTATACAACTCTGTTTTTACAGGTAGTTTTAGGAATGGGGGTAATTTTCCTTTTTCCGGTACTTATTTATTTCCTTACCACCATCGGAATTCTTACACCAACCTTTATGAAAACATACCGTCGTCATGCGATTGTTTTAATCATGGTTGTTGCAGCAATTATCACTCCGGCAGACGTTTTAAGTATGTTGATGGCTGCATTCCCACTGCTTTTACTGTATGAATTCAGTATCATCATGTGTTCGTATACCTATAAGAAAGTTCAGAAGGCGGCAGCAAATTTACCTGCAGTTCAGAAATAATTTTTATCCATTCAAAATATAGTCCCGTAGATTTTCTGCGGGATTTCTCTTTTTAAGGAGCTTTATCGCGCTTTCCGCACTCGCTATTTCTTTGGATTCGGCGCGGCTCCGCCGCGCCGAATCCAAAGAAATGAGCTCAGACAATTGCTGCAATCGCGGCTAGGGTTTTTGTGTGGAAAAGAATTGTTTCTGAAAATATTGATAATAAGTCTTTTGCGGATTGTGTTTTTTTAACCACCCCGTCAAAAATTCTGAAGAATTTTTGACACCCCTCCAAAGGAGGGGAATTTTACTTGGGAAACCATTGATTACGAAATGATAACGACAAAGAATGTAACAAATTTTTACTTCTTTCGTCTAATTAAAAAGATCGTAATAATTTAGATAAGCTGAATTTTACGTCTATTAAATTTCTATTTTAGCGATTATAATTTAATTCAGATGAAAAAACTTTCATATACGCTTTTGTTTGCGGCAAGTCTTTCTTTCGGACAGTTTTTCGAAAAAGATAAGGTTTTTACGAAACAGGATACCTTAAAAGGTTCCAATACACAATTCCGAAACTTTTGGGACGTCAAAAAATATGACCTTTCCGTAGAGCCGGATTTTGCCACGAAAAGTATTAAAGGAAACAACAAGATCAGTTTTGAGATCATTAAAGACGTTACAAACCCTACGTTTCAGATTGATCTGCAGCAGCCAATGAAAGCGGACAAAGTGGAAGCCAGCTTTCCGGTTGCAGAATATAAACAGGACGGCGATTTTATTTGGATCAAAACCAATAAAAGCTTTAAAAAAGGTGAAAAATATACTATTGACGTCACCTATTCCGGAAATCCAACCATTGCAAAACGAGCACCTTGGGATGGAGGCTGGGTTTTCACAAAAGATGAAAATGGAAATCCGTGGATGAGCGTTGCCGATGAAGGAATCGGAGCTTCCATCTGGCTTCCTACCAAAGATATCTGGGACGATGAACCTGACAATGGAGTTGTGATGAAAATTATTACTCCCAAAGATTTAGTGGGGGTTGGAAACGGAAGATTAATCAGCAAAAAAGCAGAAGGTGATAAAATGGCTTACACATGGGAAGTTAAAAATCCGATTAACGCCTACTCTATCATTCCGAATATTGGAAAATATGTGAACTTCAAAGATACTTTCAACGGAGAAAAAGGGAAACTGGATCTGGATTACTGGGTAATCGATTATAATTTAGACAAAGCAAAAAAACAGTTTCAGCAGGTAAAACCCATGCTTTTAGCCTTTGAATACTGGTTTGGACCCTATCCTTTCTATGAAGATTCTTACAAGCTTGTAGATTCCCCTTATTTGGGAATGGAGCACCAAAGTAACGTTGCGTACGGAAATGCTTACCAAAACGGTTATCTGGGGCAGGATCTTTCCGGAACGGGAGTTGGATTAAACTGGGATTACATCATTGTTCACGAGAGCGGACACGAGTGGTTTGCGAATAATATCACAGCAAAAGATCAGGCAGATATGTGGGTACACGAAGGTTTCACGATGTACTCCGAAGTCTTGTTCACCGAAAAATATATGGACAAAAAATCTGCGGATATTTATGCACAGGGAATCCGCAATGGTATTCAGAATGATGTTCCGATTATCGGAAAATACGGCGTAAGAAATGAAGGAAGCGGCGATATGTACCCAAAAGGAGCAAGTATGCTTCACACAATTCGTCAGATCATCAATAACGATGCGAAATTCAGAGAAATTTTAAGAGGAATCAATAAAGATTTTTATCATCAGACGGTTACCACCGAACAGATCGAAAATTACATTTCAAAGAAATCCGGAATCGATTTTTCGAGTGTTTTCAATCAATATCTGAGAACCACAAAAATTCCGACACTGGAATATTCTCAGAAAGGCGAAGAACTGAAATTCCGCTACACAAACGTTGTAAAGAATTTAAAACTTCCTATTATTATTGACGGAATAACCATAAATCCAACCGAACAGTGGCAGACTGTAAAACTAAAAAAAGGAACTCCGGTACAGTTTAACGAAAATTATTATATCGATTATAAAAAGGTACAGTAAAATCTTAATAATACAGGCAAAATCGTTCTTCGGTTTTGCTTTTTTGTTTCATTTATTCAGGAATTAGTATTAAATTAATTACTCTCTGTAAATTTTAACAAAAATTTAAAACTTTTAAAGTAACAAAATCAATTTTTCATCAACTACTTAGATATAATTTGAACTCAATGAAAAAAATAGCACTAAGTTTAGGATTACTGGCTGCGTTTTTTGTAAATGCACAGTCTATAAAAACTACGATAGATCTGGTAAATGTAAAAGACGATAAGGTTGCCGTAACGATGGAATTTCCAAAAATGAAATCTGGTGACGTGAAGTTTCATTTTCCTAAAACGGTTCCGGGAACTTATTCTGTAGACGATTACGGAAGATTCGTGGAAGGAATTAAATTTTTAGATAACAAAGGAAAAGAGATTGCTTTCACAAAAGTAAATGACAACACTTACGCTCTGAAAAACGCTCAGAATTTAAGCAAAGTAACTTATCTTGTGAATGACAGTTTTGATGAAGAAATGGACGATTCCAAACACAAAGCAGTATTTTCACCTTCAGGAACAGATATCGAAACCGGAAAAGTTTATCTGATCAATACCCACGGATTTGTAGGATATATTGATAATATGCAGGACGTTCCTTATCAGTTAATTATCCAGAAACCAACAGATTTCTACGGAACAACTGCTTTGGTAGATCAGGATAAATCTGAATCTACAGATACCTATACTTTAGCCAATTACGCAAAAGTGACCGATTCTCCATTAATGTACACAAAACCGGATTATGTGACGTTCAATGCGGGAGGAATGGATCTTGTATTGGGCGTTTATTCTCCGACAGGAAAATACAAAGCCGCTGATTTCAAAGAAAATCTTGAGAAAACGGTGATTGCACAGAAGAAATTCTTAGGTGATATGAACACCAACAAAAAATATGCGATCATGCTTTATCTTTCAGGGATGGAAGAACCGCATATCAAAGGTTTCGGAGCTTTGGAACACCACGAATCCACAAGTGTTGTCCTGCCTGAAATGATGCCAAAAGATGCGATTGATAAAACCATTACAGACGTTGTTTCTCACGAGTTTTTCCATACGGTAAATCCTCTGAAAACGCATTCGGAAGAAATTCATTATTTCGATTATGCAGATCCGAAAATGTCTCAGCATTTATGGATGTATGAAGGCGGAACGGAGTATTTTGCAAATTTATTCCAGATTCAGGAAGGTCTGATCACAAAAGATGAATTCCTTCAGAGAATGAGCGAAAAAATCGCCAACTCCAAGAACTATAATGATACCATGCCTTTTACGGTAATGAGTAAAAATGTTCTTAAAGACGAATACAAAGACCAATACAGAAACGTTTACGAAAAAGGAGCGCTTCTTGCGATGTGTCTGGATATCGAACTGAGAAAGCTGTCCAACGGAGAAATGGGCTATCGTGACATGATCAGAAAACTGTCTCAGCGATTTGGAGAAAACAAACCGTTTAAAGACGATAAACTGATTGACGAACTGGTAACGGTTACAGGGTATCCTCAGGTAAAAGACTTTTACAATAAATACATCGCAGGAGATCAGCCGACGCCTTATGCACAATATCTGAGTCTTGTTGGTGTAGAAGCAAAAAAACAGGAAACTCCGCCAATTTTCTGGTTCATTAAAGATCCTCAACAGACCGGTTTTGATGATAAGGACAATGCATTTGTATTCGACGAAAGTTCTGCTCTGTCTCCTTTTTCAAAAAGCATCGGATTTAAAATCACTGATAAAATCGTTGCTCTCGACGGAAAAACCATCAATGTTCAGAATATCCAGTCTTTTGTAGAATATGCCAAATCTGTGAAGGAAGGACAAAATGTAACGGTAACCGTTTTAAGAAAGAATGGTGACAAAACAGAGAAAATCGATCTTAAAGGAAAAGCAATTCTTGATAAAATGACGATCGAAACGCTTCAGTTTAAATCTAATCCAACAGCCGCTGAACAAAAATTACAGGATCAGTGGTTAACCGGAAAAAAATAAATGCAGCTAAGATTAAAATTAGGACTTAGTAATCAAGCGGGGAATTTTCTCCGCTTTTTTTATGCATAGGACATTTATTAACCTCAGATAAAAAATGCTCAAATAAATTGACGTTAGAATTATCTCTGTTTAATACCTTGAAGACTTTATCAATTAATTGAGCTGATTTTTTGTTTTTACAAAAGCTAGCAACAGTAGCTAAATATTCATATTTTTTACTGTCTTTTTCAGCCATTAATTCCAAAAACGGTAAAAATTCTTCAGAAGGAAATTTTTGAATCGCAAAATAAGAATCTGATCCATAGCTTTTAATCAGTTCAATATCATTCTCATTTTTAAATTCTGCAACATAACTTAAAAGATATTTAGCATTATTTTCAACAGCAACTTTTTTAGCTTTCTCGTAATAGATTTTGTTTTTAGGTATTCTATGCGTTATATCTTCTATTAATGGGATATTTAATGGTTCAGCACTAAAAATATAATCTGTTAAATAATTAGTTATTTTATAATCATTTTCTGTAATTGCATCAAAAAAAATACCTTGTATTAAATAAGTATCATATTCAGACAATTTTAAAGTATCCTTCAAGTGAACAGTTTCCTTGAAAAGTTTAATTTTATCTATATTTTTTCTTTTATAAATTTCTGTTAAAGCTTCATCTTTAACTTTTGGTGTAAATTCATTTTTATAAATGTATACAAGTTCATTATCATTTACTTCCAACCGAAACTTTTGTCTCAGCTTTTGAAGCAGATCAATTTGCTTAATATCCTCTTCTGAAAAATGGTCATAGGGAAGTTTCTCAAAAATACTATTCATGCTGTCAGTAAGAATTGAAATTTCCTTTCTGATTTGTGAATCGAAACTATTAAATGTTAAAATCAATAATATAACAATTATTCTTTTCATTATTCTTTCTTAATCGTAATCCTAAAAGTCGTTCCCTTTCCTATTTCCGTCTGAGAAATTTTAATATCTCCGTTGTGATACTCCTGAATCACTCTTTTTGCAAGAGACAATCCCAGTCCCCAACCTCGTTTTTTGGTGGAATAACCAGGTTTAAAAGCATTTCTTGCCTGTTGTTTCGTCATTCCGCTTCCCGTATCCTGAACTTCAACAACAATATTTTTGTTTCTTTCCAGAACCGACATAGAAATAGAGCCCTCTCCTTTCATCGCATCCACTGCATTTTTTACCAGATTTTCAATCACCCAGCTCATCAGGATTTTATTATGGGGAACCAAAATCGTGTAATTGGGAAGGTGAAGTCCGAAATTGATCTTTCTTGAAATTCTTGTTTTCAGATAATCGTAATTTTCCTGAATGGTCGCGTTGAAATCTTTATCATTCAGTTCCGGAACAGAACCGATCTTAGAAAACCTCTCCGAAATAGTTCTTAATCTTTCGATATCTTTTTCAATTTCATGAACGCCTTCGGAATCCGGAGTATCCAGCTTCATAATTTCCATCCAGCCGATCATCGAAGATAATGGAGTTCCGATCTGGTGTGCCGTTTCTTTAGCCAGACCTGCCCAAAGATAGCTTTCGTCCGTTTTTTTAATTGTCCGTAAAAACCAGAATGAAAAAAGAAAATAACACAGAATGAAAAACCCTAAAATATAAGGAGAATACCGAAGATTATTCAGCAGTTCGGAATTATCATAGTATACAAACTGATTGTTTGCATTGGGAACTTTTATTTCGATCGGCGGATAATTTTTAGCCATTTTGTTAGCCAAGGTAACAATTTCAGCAGAATTATTTTCAATATCCTGCGGAATATTTTTATGCTCGATAATCTGTCCGTCCTTATCGAGAATAATCACCGGAATCGTGGTATTAGAACTGTAAATCTGCAGCAGCAATGCCTGAATTTCCAGACTCGGAACCTTCACTTCCTGCTGAAATTTCAGCGCAGTTACTAAAATATCTACCCTTTTTACTTCTTCTTTTCGGAGGAAATTAAAAAGGATCGTAGAAGCAATAACAATCGTTAAGACAACAATCGTCATCAGCGTAAAAATAATCCAGTTGTTAAGTCTTGCAAATATGGATTTCTTCAAGGCAAATTTATTTTAAAACATTCAGGATTTTCTGCAGTTCTGTACTTCCGCTCCCTTCATAATTGTTGATGATAATGGAGAAAACATATTTTTTTCCGTCTTTTGAGGTGTGATATCCTGCATAAGATTTGGTATCGCTCATCGTTCCGCTTTTCATTTTCATGCCGTCATGCGTTGGAAAACCATCATAATAAGATTCAAACCAAGGCTGTTTTCTGGCGTACAGCAAAGCCTGAACTTCTGCTTTTGCCGCAACATAATTTTGCGGAGAAAGTCCGCTTCCGTCGGCAAAATTAATCATATTCGGATTGATTCCCTTTGATTTCCAGAATTCTTTTAAATAAGCCACTCCGCTTTTAAAACTTGGATCGCCTTTTTTCTCTTTTCCTAACGTTTTTATTAAAGTTTCACCATAAAAATTGATACTTTTTCTCAGAAACCAGTAAATAATTTTATCCAAAGTCGGCGATTCATAGGTAAGAATAATATTATTTTTCGGAGCCTGCAATGCTTTTTTTCCTTCAATTTCCAGTTGGGAATTGGTAACCACTTTCCCCGAAAAATCAATTCCCGAATCTTTCAGCCATTGTTTCACTTCCGCTCCAAGCTGCAAAGGCGGATTGGGAACCGAACCGGAAACCGTAACCGTTTTGGCGGGTAAAGTTCCGTTAATCAGTGCAACATCAGAATGCGGCGCTGTAAAAATCAGACTCTGATCTGAATTTCCGCCCACTTTAAGATCATTCAGCCAGTTAACTCCTTCAAGCGGATAAGAGAAGCTTTTGAATTCATTTCCGTTGATATTGATATCGAACTGATTTTCGCGCCAGTTGATCCCCCAAACTCCTGCTCCGTAATAATTTCCAAGATCATTCCATGGCCATCCTCCCGGAATCGTCTGATGATCAAAGTAAGAATCGTCGATCACAAGATCTCCTGAAATTTTTTTAATCCCGGACTTTTTTACAGCATCGATTAATTTCTGCTTAAAAACTTCGGGTTTATAAGCTTCATATCTCCAGCTTCCCAATGTGGGATCTCCGGTTGAACTGATGAAAAGATTTCCGTTCAGGTTTCCACCAGAAATATTTCCGGAATATGATGAAGTAGTCTTATAGGTGTAGTTCTTTCCTAAAGCCTCCAAAGCTGCTCCGGCAGTAAATATTTTCTGCGTAGAAGCTGTGGAAAGTCCTTTATTTCCCTGATATTCGTAAATAAAATTTCCGTTTTCATCGGAAACATAAAATGATAAGTTAGATGAAATTGCCCCTGAAGAATTCATCAGGTTTTTGGTTGCCTCATCCAGTTTCTGAGTAATATTTTGGGCAAAAATAATCTGCGTGGATAATGTAAGAACAGCCAATGTTTTTTTCATTGCGTTTTTTTATAAACTTTTTATTGTCTTTTTAGAAATGAAGAATCTGCTTTATTTTTTCAGCATGTTTTTAAGTCTGTCTAAACTTTTATTTAACCGCAAAAGTCACAAAAGAAGAACTAAACTTTTATTTAAAGCTGATCATTATAAATGAAAAAGCTCACCATAGTTTTTAAAAAGCTTTGATTTTTATTCTTTTGATCGCTTTATTGATGTGCTTCGACAAGCTCAGCATGACACTGCTACAAATAAACTATTGAAATAAAACAGTTAGTATTAGAAATATCATGCTAAACCTGCGAAACATCTGATTTCATTTACATATGAATTCAAAATCAAATTCTTCAATTCAAATATAATTAAAATAAAATTTACAGTTCAGTTCCGGGTTCGATTTCATAAGGTTCCTTCCCTTTCTCAAAAATTCTCGTGAGTTCGGTTCCTTCAACGGTAATTTTATCGCTCATTCTTCTGATCCAGTTTCCTTCACGAAGTCCGACAACTTTTAGATCATTCTGCGTTAAAAATTCTTTGATTCTGGTTTCTCTGGTTTCACCATTATGTTTAAGTTCAGGATTCGGATCAAGATAATGCGGATTGATATTGAACGGAACCAACCCCATACAATCAAAACTTGGAGGATATACAATCGGCATATCGTTCGTTGTTTTCATATTCTGTCCGCCGATATTGCTTCCTGCGCTGCATCCCAGATAAGGTTTTCCGCTTTCAACATTTTCTTTCAAAACATTCATCAAGTCTTCTTCATGTAAGGTTTTTACCAGTAAAAAAGTATTTCCGCCTCCTGTAAAAAATGCTTTCGAGCTGTTTATGGCTTGTGTTTTATCCTCAAATTCATGAAGACCTTTCACTTTAATATTTATGGTTTCAAAAAAAGAACGTGCTTTTGCTGTATAATCGTCATGAGAAATTCCGCCCGGTCTTGCGAAAGGCACGAAAATGATTTCGTCGATTCCATCATATAATTTGATTAATTCTTCTCTCAGATATTCCAGATATGCTCCACCAAAGAGTGTGGAAGTTGATGCCAAAATGATATTCATAACGGATAATTTGTCTTATAATCGTTGTGTTACAAAGATAACCGAATCTGCAGCGAATCAAAAATAATGATAAAAAAACATAGAATCCCGTTAATATTTTGCAAAAAAGTTTAAAGGTTCTAAAATTTAATCGTTTATGGAATTATAATTGAACTTTAATTATCAACTTGAAAAATGTAAGATTATGAAAATGATTAAAAGTAATATCCAAAACCTGTTTTTAGGTTTGATGTTTATAGGAACCGCAAGTTTTGTAAATGCGCAGACGACACAGACAGACAGTACAACTGCTGCAAAAACAACCACAACAACCGCTCAGTCGATAGGAAATCCAACGATTGACGGTCTAAAAAAACAGATCGAAGCCAACCCGAAAGATACCGAAGCTTTGGCAAAATTAGCCGGAGCGTATCAGGATGCTTCAGACTGGACAAACGCAATTGATACATGGAAAAAGATTTCGGCTTTAGTACCGGATTGGGCGCCATCTTATTATAGTCAGGCTTATGCCTATCAGTCTGCGAAAGACGATGCCAATGCAAAACTAGCTTATGAAAAGTATATTGCAACGGTAAAACCTGAAGAGGTGGAACAGAATAAGAAAAATCTGGCATACGCTTATTTTTACGTAGCGTTCTCTGAACAGCAGAGCAATCCTGATAAAGCAAAGGAGCATATTGCCAAATCTTTACAGTACGATCCTACCAATCAGGATGCTGTAAAGTTAAGCAAAGCTTTAAATTCATAGTTGTGAAAGATCCGAAGACAATTTCTTCGGATCTTTTTTCTTTTTAATAAATTTTCCTGCCGAAAAAGTCTGTTTCTCCTTTCAGATGCTGAATGATTTTCTGAATTTTTCTCTGGATGCTTTTTTCAGTTTTCAGATGATTGATATATTTTATCAGCTCTGATTTTCTTGAAGAGGTTAAATTTTCAAAGTTTCTTAAAGCAACAGGATTTTCGCTGATGGCTTTCTCCAAGTCAGGATGCATAGAAATTTTTCTCTCGGAATTATCATATTCAATAAAAACATCTACCGTTTCGCCAATTCTTTTCGGTGAATCTTTCAGCATCATCATATTGATATAAAGACGCCACTCTCCTTTGTATTTCATTAAATTCTGCTTAAATTCTTTGCCGTTCACTGTTCCTTTTACGGGAATCGGACTTTTATTTTTGCCTGAATTTTCCAATACGGCGGCAAGAATTTCTTCAGGAAGAAAAACAAACGGATTAATTCCGATAATTTCGAGTTTCGCGGTGAAATGATTTTTCATTACTACTTTATTGCTAACTAAATTAGTGATTATTTTAAAACTGTAAATCTTTAACCACCCCATCAAAAATTTTTTGATTTTTTGCCACCCCTCCGAAAGAGGGGAATTGTATTTCTCTATTATTTAACTTTTGATTAAACAGAAACTCTTCCTGAATGCAGAATCTCATCTTTAATTAATTTTCCACTCAAAAAGGAATGATTATCTTTGTAAAAAATAAATCTGTAAAACAAATGAAATTTTTTATTGACACTGCTAATTTAGAGCAAATAAAGGAAGCTAAAGATCTTGGAATTCTTGATGGGGTAACAACCAACCCGTCTTTAATGGCAAAAGAAGGAATTCAGGGAGCTGAAGCAATTAAAAATCATTACAAAACCATCTGCGAAATTGTAGACGGAGATATTTCTGCGGAAGTACTTTCTACAACGTATGAAGAAATGATTAAAGAAGGGGACGAATTGGCAGCAATCCACCCGAATATCGTGGTGAAAATTCCGATGATCAAAGACGGAATCAAAGCGTTAAAATATTTTTCAGATAAAGGAATTAAAACGAACTGTACGTTGATTTTCTCTCCGGGACAGGCCCTTTTGGCTGCAAAAGCGGGTGCAACTTATGTTTCTCCTTTCCTGGGAAGACTGGATGATATTTCAACTGACGGATTAAATCTGATTCAGGAAATCAGATTGATTTTTGATAATTATATGTATGAAACTGAAATTTTAGCAGCTTCTATCCGTCATTCGATGCACATTATCGACTGTGCTAAAATCGGAGCAGATGTAATTACTTCACCGCTTCCTCCGATCTTGAGTTTACTGAAACATCCTTTAACAGACAGCGGATTGGCGCAGTTTGTTGCAGATTCTCAAAAATTATCTTAATATATCTTTATATTTCATAATAATTACGGCGCGGAAACTTCGTTTCCGCGCCGTAATTATTATTTCAGTAAATCCAGTTCCAGAAGATTATTGTCTTTTGCATTGTCTTCTTTCACTTTTCTCTCACGCTCTCGAATCATGTCTTCCACATCCAGCTTATTACCTTTTTCGTCGGTCATCATGATTTTAGTTCCGCTTGAAAGCATCTGCCGTATTCCTTTTGTAGGATTGATCCGGTAATCCAGAAACTGTTTTTTATATTTTTCCTGATTTAAAGGAACCAATGCTCCGAATCTGTGATTTTCTTCCTGACTTTTCCATTCCCGATCTTTTAAATCTATAATTTCCTTTAAAACATAAGAATGAGAGTTCGTTTGATCTTCCAGCTTTACAATTAATCCCGGTAATCCATGAAATTTATACGGCCCGTCCTGAATCGGAATATCGGCAACAAACCAAGCCGTCCATTTTCTTCCGGCGAAATCCGTGGTTGCTTTTTGTGCATTAAATTCACCCACTTTTTCTTTTTCCGGTAAAATTTTCCATTCCATTTTCCTGTCATCGGAAACTTTGTACTCATCCATATCCAGACGATTGAAAAACAAAATATTATAGTCGGGATAAGATTTTTGAACAACATAAGGAACCATTCCGAAATTAATTTTAGAAAAATCTCCGTTCTGATGTTTCGACTGAGCCTCGATCAACGAATCTGAAATATATTTGTCTCTGCTGTAAAATTTCGAACCTTTTTTAGAAACATCAAGGTATATGGATTCTGTGATCGATACATCTTTTTTTGTAGAATCTGAAACAAATCTGTACTCATAAACAAAACGTTTATTTTGAGCATTAAAGAACATTCCCAATAGCAACGCAAACGCAATAATGATCTTCTTCATTAATATTTTTTATTTAGTTTAAATTTTTAATTCATTATATTCTTCACCACTTTACAAGGATTTCCCACTGCAACCACATTGTCCGGAATGTCTTTGGTTACGACACTTCCCGCTCCTATCACCGAGTTATTGCCGATAGAAATTCCGGGAAGAACCACTACATTTCCTCCGAACCAGACGTTATCTCCTACTGTAATGGGATGAGCAGATTCAAGACCTTCGTTTCTTTGTTTAAAATCTATGGGATGATTTGCGGTATAAAAACTACAGTTGGGACCAACAAAAACATGATCTCCGAAAGTTACTTTCGCACAATCCAGAATTACCAGATTATGATTCGAATAGAAATTCTCTCCCACTTCAATATTGTATCCGTAATCGCACCAGAAACTGGGTTCTATGCAGATATTCTGTTTTGTTTTGCCTAAAATCTTTCTAAGCAGTGCCGCTCTTCCTTCAGCATCAGAATTTTTCAGGAGGTTGTATTCCTGACAAAGATCTTTCACTTTAATTCTTTCTTCAATAAGTTCCTGATCGTAATTGGCATTATACAAAAGTCCTTTTGCACATTTTTCCTTTTCCGTCATATTTTATGATTTGCAGTTCTAAAGATAATAAAAACAAAACAGGGCAAAAATTACTTTTGCCCTGTTTTAAGAAATATTTAACCTATTATTTTACCAGATCCGGCTCAATAGGATTGTTATATTTTGCCAGAGATTCTTTTGTTCTCTTTTCCATTTCCCTGAAAACCTGATTAGGATCTGAGATTTCTTTTCCGTCTGAAGTTTTTACTTTAAAAGTCATCTTAGAATTATCAGTATTCCTCATCATCATTTCCCTCATGTTTTTAGCAGGATCATTTACATAATCTTTCCACGCTTTTCTGAACTGATCTTCCGTTACTTCAAGCTCTTTTCCGCCCATTCCGAAAACCCTGATGTTTTGCGGAAGTTCCGGTTCTTTTTCTGAAGCAGCAGCTTGGGCAACTTTTTTATTTCCGACCAAAGTCATGATGTGGGAACCTGTAGTATCTTCAATTTTAACAATCAGTCCCGGTAAACCGTAAAATTTATAAGGTCCGTCCTGAAAAGGAATATCCGTAGAAAACCACGCAATCCATTCTCTTCCGCCAAAGCTTGTGGTTGCTTTCTGCGTATTGTATTCCCCGATTTTCTGCTTGTCGGATAAAATTTTCCATTCTGGTTTCTGATCTTCTCTGATTTTATACTGATCCGAAGAAACACTTCTGAAAAGATATGTTTTAAAATCGGGATAACTTTTGGTTACTTTGAATGAAACCTGTCCCGGATTTTCTCTTCTGTTAACACTGATATTTCCGGAAAACGATTTGATCTGCTTTTCCAGTTCTGCTCTGGAAGTGGAATCGGCAACAAATTTTGTTCTGCTGTAATAATTCGAACCGTTTTTATCAATATCAAGGTACATCATTTCGCTTTTCACGTCTTCCTTATTATTGGAATCGGGAATGAATTTGTAATCATAGAAAAAACGGTTTATCTGTGCATCGGCAAGAATTCCCGCCAATAAAAAGAGGAGTAATTTATATTTCATAAGCTGCATTTTAAAAAAGACTCTGCTGTTATTTAGCTTTGAAATAATCAGCAGAGTTTAAAAAACTTGATTATTTAGTCTGAATTCGGATTTCGCCCTGCATTTTTCCGTCGATGTTTCTTTTGTTTACATCCATTCTTTTAATGGTTTTAGAATCCAGAGCCTGCATTTCTTCATTGGTAGATTCTTTTCCGTTAATATAGATCTTCATATCTCCTGCTCCGTTTAGATTTTTGATGCCCGAAGCAACAACAGATTGATTTTTATTATCGATTTTAATATTGTCTGCATGGATTCTGAACACTTTTTCATCAGGGAAACCTCTGAAAGTATTGCCATAAATGTACACTTTTCTGTTTCCGTCCAAAGCTCTTCGTTCTGCTTCCAGTTTAGCTCTTTCGCCTTCTAATTTGGCTCTTTTTTCTTCCAGCTTTGCTCTTTCTTTCTCAAGTTTTGCTCTTTTTTTAGCCATTGCCGCAGATTCTTTTACTTTTGGTTCGGAAAAACTGAAGCTGTTTTCAGATTCCGGCGACCATTTCATGTCTCTGGAATCACGGAAAGAGTATACTTTTACTTTTGGAGCGTTTGGCGCTTTCGGTGCATTGGGCGGACTTGGAGGTGCATCGGGAAAATCAAAATTCATTTCTGGAATATCAGGAATTTCAATATTAAGTTCTTCCAGCTCTTTCATTTGATCTTTCCATTCTTTGGATTTAAAATAATCGTTGATATTAACATCCTTTCCGTCCATTCGGATCACCATTGCCGATTTCAGAAAATCTTTTGAGCTTGCAATTTTTCCGATTTCTCCGGATAGTTTTCCGATTTCTTCGAGGTTTTTGTTGTACTCGTCACTTTCAGGCTTAAAATTCTTCAGATTCTGGCTTTTTTCCTGAATCTTTTTGCTTAAATCTGCTATTTTTTTGTCGTCTTCAGATTTTTTATACACTTTTGGACTTACGACAATTCGATCTTTTGAATCTGGAGTAATCGTATCTTTTTTAATAACAATTTGATCTCCTTTTTTAATCTGAGAAACGGCTTTCTCAATTTCTATATTCGTTGCTTTAATTTCTTGGTTTTTAGCATTTACCAAATAAGCAAACGCAACAGAAAATACTACCGGCAATGCAAAAATTCTACGCGCATACCCGAATTTGGTTTTAGGTTTTTGTAACATTTTTAATCGTTTTTTTAGATTTGAACTAAGAAACGGACTGGTTGCAGGCAACTGGTTTCCGGAAAAGTGGCTTGCTAAAAGCATCTGCGCAAATGCTTTGGTGTCCGATTGTTTTACGGCTTTTTTATCAGCCAGATATTCGTGAATTAAACTAATTTCTTTTTTGATGAGATGAAAAAAGGGATTGAACCAGAAAACAGAGGTAATAATCTCAATAAAAATTTTATCGAAGGAGTGTTTCTGTTCAATATGCACCATTTCATGCTTCAAAATCTGTTTCCCGAGATCAGAATTCAGCGTGATGGAATTCTTCCAGAAAAGATTTTTAAAGTAAGAAAAAGGAGCTTCGGATAAGTTTGTATGGTAAAAATTAATCCCATCGAAACTTTCTTTCTGAAACTGACTTTTAAGCTTTTGGATTCTGAAAATCCCATAGACGAATCTTCCTAAAAAATAGAAAGAAACAAGTCCCAAAGCCGAAAAAATAATTCTAAAATAAATGTAATCATTGTTTGAGTTTTTAATTGTATTAAAATTCTGTACCTGATCTATCAACTTATACAAGTCATTGCTTACTTCAATGGTAAAGTCTTCAACCTTTATTAAAGGAAGCAATAAAGAAATGAGCATCGCAGACAAAAGATAAAATCTGTTGTAGTGATGAAACGTCTTGTCTTTTAAAGACAACTGATAATACAGAAACGTTACACCGGAACATAAAATAACTTTTCCGAAATAGAGAAGTACAGTTTCCATGGTTAGTTTTTCTTTTTAAGTTCGTTTAACAGCATCTCAAGATCTTCCACCGTCATTTCATTTTTTTCGACCAGAAAAGAAACGGCACTTTTGTAAGATCCTTTGAAATAATTTTTCACCAGACTTTTAATGGTTTTTCCGGAATACTGCTCCTTGGAAACCAACGGAAAATACTCATGCTGTCTTCCGTATACATTATAGTCTACAAATTCTTTTTCTTTCAGTACTTTTAAAATGGTAGAAACGGTATTGGTGTGAGGCTTCGGTTCAGGGAAAAGATCAAGAACGTCTTTCAGAAATCCTTTTTCCAGTTTCCATAAATACTGCATCACCTGTTCTTCTGCTTTTGTTAAAGTCTGAATTTTCATATCCTTTTCATTTTTATCATTAAACGTGACATAAAAATATTCACGAAAATTTTATATCACTAAGAAATTAGTTATACAAATGTAGAAATAAAATCCATCCAAACAACTATTTTTTTAGTGATAAAAGGTTAAAACACATAAGTATTTGATAATCAAATAAATAAATTTTATTAAAATTTGTTAAAGAAATTTTGGTATGATTATTTGCCTGGTTTTAAAAATCCTCAAACCATCATAAAGATCACTCCTGTCTTTTATTTTCTGTTACTGATGAACTGACCAGATATTTTATTCTCAGAATCAGAAGACCTTCAAAAATGATCCATAAAATAATAAGATGAATGACCGACGGAAGATTATCTGAAAGCGAACCTCCGGATTGTACAATAGAAATAAAGGTCTTTAAAAACGGCGACGTCGGCAAAGCATCAGACAAAAACTGAACAAATTTCGGCAGCGCCTGATACGGCATTGAATATCCCGTAATCAGAAATATCGGATAAGAAGAAAATACAAGAACCTGAAATGCAAACAGTTTCGTCTTAAAAAAACTTCCGATCAACATTCCGAAAACGATAATTGTAGAAATAAATAACGCAAAAATTACCGCAAGATCAATGGCGTTTCCGCGAATTTCAACCCCGAAAACAGAGAAATTCACTACAGCGAAAAACAATCCGAAAATCATAAAAGCAAAAAAGTAAAGGATGCTTTTCCCAAAAATTATTTTAGAAATGCTCTGTTTTGAAATTTCATAAAGATTCAGCAGTTTATTTTCTTCTCTTTCTGAAGTAAAAGCGGCCGCAACGCCAATCAGAAGTGTCTGCTGAAGAATAATCGCCAATAAACCGGGCAACAGGAATCCTCCATACGTCATACTTGCGTTGTAAAGCGGACGGTAATCCATATTGATGGGATTGGTCATTTTCATGGATTCGTCTTCTCCCATTCCCTGTTTGTTAAAGTACGTTTTCCTCACTCCTGCTCCAACCGTTAAACATACTTTGGTCGCAGTGCTGAGTAAATCGCTGGAAGGTAAAAAACGAGAGGCATTGAGAACCATATTCACATTTGCCTGTTTCTGCGATAAAATATTTCTCTCAAATCCAGACTGAATATAAAAATACCCCTGAACTTCACCCCGATACATTTTTTCCTGTCCTTCCGCAATATTTGAAGCCGGAACGATTTCAATCATGGAAGTGGAATTAAACTGCTGCGTCAATGTTCTGGAAATGGAGGTTCCGTCATCATCAATTAACGCCAGTTTTACCTTTTCTTCACCTTTGTTTAAATAAATACTTCCGTACATGAACGCGTACAGAATCGGAGCGAGAAGCAGAATCAGAAACAGACTCGAATCTTTCGAAACATTCCGAAGCTCTCTTTTAAATATCTGAATAATCTCCTTCATACGCTCTTTTCTTTAAGATAGTTATTAATTTTTCTCTGAAAAAACACAATACTTAAAGGAAAGGTCACTCCGGAAAAAATCAGCAGTTTAAAAATCTCAGGCATGGCATATGATAATGGAAGCTCCATGAAATAAAGCTTAATAAAACCATCCAGAAAGTGCGTATAAGGCATAATGTCTGCATAAAACTGATCGTACCACGGCATTGCCCATCGCGGAAATGTAAAACCACTGAAAACAAAAGCTGGAGAAGTAAAAAACAAAGCCACATCGGTTACGAAAAGCAGATTATTGGATATTGCAGAAAGCATCATTCCGATGCCGATGCAGGCTAAAGACATTAAAGTATAGATCAGGAAAAAATTGAAATCGGTCTGCGGTTTTCCCAGTTCAAAAACAGGAAATACAATGTAAGCGACCAATACAAAAAGAATCCATGAAATGCAAAGATGTGCAAGCGTTTTTCCGACTATAATCTGTGACGATGAAGAAGAAATTTTTAACAGTTCATCAACCGTATTCCGTTTAAATTCAAGATTTAAAATTAAAACAGAAGCTACGACCAAAGCCATTTGAAGACCAACCGTAATCAGTCCGGGCGTTAAATACATCTGATAATTAAAATCCGGATTGTAGAGCGTTGTGGTATTCAGTTTTATCGGCTGAACCAAAGCTGTTGCCTGTTCAGCAGGCATTCCCTGCTTTTCCGCTTTCTGGAGAACTACGGCAAGACCACCTTTTATAATGACTTCGGCGGCTCCTTTATAAATCATTTTTGCAGGAACCAGATACGCTCCGTTGGTATACAAAGTAATGTTTGACTGATGATTTTTTTTAACATCCGACTCCAGATTTTTAGGAAAATGTACGGCTCCGAAAATCTTTCCTTCTTTCATTAATTTTTCTATTTCTGCATTGCTTGAAACTTTTTGTGTAATATGAATAAGATCGCTGTGATCCATCATATCCGTAAGCTGTCTGGAAACAGAAGACTGGTCTTCATCCCAAATTGCCATCGGAAGTTCTTTTGCAAACTGCTTCTGGTAAATTAATCCGTAAAAAAGAAATATTATGGGCGGAATGACCAGTAAAACCACATAGAAATTCGGAATCGAAAAAATCCGTTTCCATTCCCGAATGATAATCTGGCTGATTGTTTTCAAGGTTCTTCTTGTGAATTAAATTATTGAAAAATAAGCTGTGCCGTCATTCCTGAACGAAGTCCTTTGATGGAACCTGCATTTTCCGGTCTTACTTTGATTTGAAATGTTCTGAGTTCAAATTCTCCGTTCTGCTTTTCCGGAACCCAGTCTGCGTAGCCTAAAGCCGGAGCCAGTTCTGCCACTCTTCCCTGAACTTTTTCAGGCGTACAGCCGGGAATTTTCATGGTTACCAGACTTCCTTTATTTATTTTCGTCATCTGATTCTGGTGGAGATTAAATTTGACAAAAAAAGACTGATCTTTCTGAATTGTCATCATCGGATAACCCGCATTTACCATTTCTCCTTTTTTGGCAATTACCGTAGAAATTATTCCGGAAGCAGGTGCTTTTATAGAAGCATTGTCTTTTATTTCCTGCGTAAGTTCATCTGCGCTTTTTGCCTGATTTAAAACTGACTGTGCCGAATTTTTAAGCTCTTCATTGTTTCCTCTTTTCAAAAGCTGAACATTAAGATTGGCGGTTTCCAGTTCTTTCTGGGCTGCTTTGTATTTGAAATAAATGACGTCGCGTTCCTGTCCGGAAACCACTCCTTCTGCATATAAATTCTGAAAACGGCTGTACGTTTTAGACATCAGATCCATCTGCTGTTGTGCAATCTGCTGTAAATTCTCGGCTGATTTCAACACTTCCGGTTCTACTCCGCGATTCACTTTATCCAGTTGATTCTGTGCAATTTTTACCGCTTCTGAAACCTGAGACTGTATGCTTTCGATCTCGGAGGTTTTCATCTGTGCAATAATCTGTCCTTCCTTTACATCATCGCCTTCCTTTACCAAAAGCTCCAAAACTCTACCCGGAAGTGAAGCCGAAACGTCCACAAATTCAGCATCTACCATTCCTATAACCGCATCTTTGCTGCTGCTTTCGGAAGATTTGTTCTGAAGAAGATAAATCAGCGCGATGACTAATACAACAATTGGAATACATACTGCCCAGTAATTTTTTATAAAATTTTTCATCTTGTTTAGGGAATGTAATTGGTAATATTTTCGACGTTTCCTGTAATATAAAAATAGGTTGCCACCACCGTCTGATAAGCCACCAGAGATGTGTAATACAATTTCTCTGCCTCATACTGAAGCTGCAGAGCATCGTTTACATCTTTTACGGAAGAAAGGCTGTTTTCCATTCTTTTTCTCACCATTTCTGTGGTAGTATATGCCTGTCTTCTCGCAAGATCCAAAGTTTCTTTCTGCTCTTTAAAACTGATGAGTTTATTTTCAGAAATTCTGACGGCAAGATCCACCGATTTCTGTTTCTGATCTATTAAAAGATCTGCCTCTTTCACCAAAGATTCAGAAGCCTGATTTCTGGATCTTCTTTCAGGATCAAAAAGTGTCCACTGAACTTCTACGCCCACTAACCACGGCGGCGTGATTAAAGGAAGATCATTTCTGAAAAACTGGTAATTTCCAATGGCAAAAATATTGGGTTTAGACAGAGATTTTGTAATATCGTTCGTGGTTTGTGCTTCTTTTTTCTTACTCTGTAATAATTTCAGATCGGTATTTTTATCTGAGGAACCAAAACTGGTGACTTCAATATTTTCATTTAATTCTTCATTAATTTCTAAAGGTTCATCAAGAGGAATTCCCATCAGATCTTTTAAAGTCAGTAATGTATTTTCCTTTTCAAGCCGTAAATTCTTAAGAGTAGTTTCGCCCTGAATTTTGGCAATATCTGACCAGTTTTTAAGATAAGGCGGGATGATCTCTGCTTTCAGAAGATTTTGCGCATACTTTTCATTGCTTTCCAGAGCTTCTGCCATTTTCTCCTGCTTTTTGATCATGGAATTAAGGTACATGATCTGAATATAGTTGAGCGAAATATTGTAAGAATTAAGATTCTGAATAGATTCCAGATTGGCTTTCCCGCTTTCCACCTGCTGTTTCGAAAGTTCTCTGGAAGCATTCAGCTTTCCACCGAGATAAATCGGCTGTCTTACAAGGATCCCGGCAAGAAAATAACTCTGTTTGGCAATGGCAGGATTGTAATTGGGATACACCGCACTGATGATGTCTTTTGAAGTCTGATAAATAACATTCTGAACCTGCTGCGGAAGCGGATTTCCTGTGATCTGCTGATAAGCCGCATTGGCAGAATAGGCACTCTGACTGGCTGAACCTTCCACAATTCCGTCTTTTACCTGCTGAAGATTTACTCTGATGGGTTCTCCAATGTAGTTGTATCCGCCAAGAAAATCGACTTTGGGAAGAATATTGTTTTTGCTGGACTGTGCTATTTTCTGCCTTGTTTCCAAAGACTGTTCCGCCAGTTTTACAGCAACATTATTCTGCTTTCCTTTTTCTATACATTGCTGTAAGGTAAGCTGCTGACAAAATAACTTCGTGGTAAGTAATAGAGTAAAAGCAACAATCTTATGATTCATAGCCTTAAAATGTGATTTTAGTATCATGTGTTGTGTACCTTAAAGATATTAAAAATATATAAGAATTTTGGGGAATGATTATAAAAAATGACTTTCATAAAAAGTTTTAAAACATCATTTTAACAATAATGAACCACTTACGTTATAAAATTGTTAATTTTTATTAAATAAATTTAAAATGTATTTGTCTAAACCGGGAAATTATATTTATTTTAGTGCTTTAAAAATTTCTCATGAAAAGATATAATTTATTAATTGTACTATTATTACTTATTTTTAACATTACTACCGCTCAAAAGAAAGGTTCTCCTGCAGCAGATTTCAGTGCGGTAGGTGAAGCTAAAACTAAAATCGAAAATACCGTTCCATTAGTGATCAAGCATTTAAAAGAGATCAGTGAAAAAGAAAGCAATCCGAATATTCTTTCTAACGGCAAAACCGCTCTGGCAAAAGAATACGGAAAAGTAGAGCTTGAATGGAGACTGTACAGAGGAAATATGAATAACTGCATCCTGAACAATTCTTCCAAAAAAGCGAAGAAGTGTATGGAATATCACAATAATATGTTCAGAGGTACTTTGATCAACTATAACAACTACATCACTAATCTTACAAGAAAGAACGGATATCTTGGAGTGGACGGCGATACAAAATTTGAGTTTAACCCTTCTGAAATCACCACAAAACTAAGCGAGTCTTTCTTTAACGGAAATGATGCAGCCAACAGAATGAAAGGAAATCAGAAGAAAGATTTTATCGGGCAGACAATGGCAGATGATAATGCACTTACACCTTTCAATCAGTTAGCACAATAATTTATTTTTTAATTAAATGATACGGAATCCTGCTTTTTTAAGCGGGATTTTTTTGTTTAATGATGAATTTACAATCCAAAGTTTTAGGTTCGGAGGTAAATTTTAATTTAAATAAATAAGTCACATGAGTTTTTATTTGATCGGCATGAAGCATAGAAGAACATATTAATTTTTAAAGCTCTGACTTTTATTATTTTGAAAATTTGAAATATTTCAATTTAACACATAAGTCACATGAGAACTTATTGATCGGCATACAGCATAGAAGAACACATTAGTTTTTGAAAATCTTTGATTTTCTATTATGTGATCCTTATTTTTAAATAACTCACAAAACTTATGTGACTTATCTGATTTAAATAAGCGCAGCCAAATCTTCCTCTTATAAACTTTAAAATATGGCATAATAAGTGAATTGTACATCACAACCAAATCCAAACAAAAATGAGCACATTAAAAAAAGGAGACATGGTGAGATGGAATTCCAGCAACGGAGAAACTCACGGAAAGATTACAAAAATTCATAAAAAAGACTTTGTATTTATGGATAAGCAGAGAAGAGCGACAGAGGATGAACCACAATACGAAGTCATGAGCGAAAAAACAGGAAAATCAGCCGTTCACAAAGCTTCTTCCCTGAAAAAAATGTAAAAAATAAGCGGTTTCAAAAGTATAATTCAGCATTGCCTTAACTTTGAAACCGCTTTAAAATTTTTATAGTAGATTATTTTATTTTATCGTAAATAAATTTAGTCACAATGGCTCCGAAAAGATAATAAGCCACCGTCATTACTTTCTTTTGGGTAATTTCAGCAACAGGATTTTCATCCAGACCTATCTTTTGAGGAAGTGTAATGGCTCCGATTCCCATCGCCAATCCGGAAGCGATATTAAAAACTGTAGTGGCAGTAGTTGCATAATACATTCCGTTGCCAATAATATCTCCGGCTAAGGTTGCAGCATACAGCTTATCATGATCTGTAATTTCGGCATCAGCTTTCGCCAGAGTTTTATTTAACGCTTCTTCTCCCACTTTATTGATTTCGGGGACATTATCAAAATTTTTCCTGATGGTTTCGTGCAGAATGTTCAATGCGATTGCTCCGCCCAAACCTGCGAGAATTTTTTTATACATAATATAATGATTTAAGTGTATCACAATACCTGCACAAATTAAGCCACAAAAGCATTTGCCGGCTCGCATAAATGAAAAAGAGTATCGCAAAAATCTGCAATACTCTTTTAAAATAGTAGCGGGAACCGGACTCGAACCGATGACCTTCGGGTTATGAGCCCGACGAGCTACCTACTGCTCCATCCCGCGGT
>NZ_JACLCT010000018.1:0-36464 GCF_014218915.1 Chryseobacterium sp. C2(2020) | reverse complement strand
CTTAGTAGCGGGAACCGGACTCGAACCGATGACCTTCGGGTTATGAGCCCGACGAGCTACCTACTGCTCCATCCCGCGATATTGGATTGCAAATATACGAATTATTTTTAAAACTCCTAATTTTTCTTTTAAATAAAGGACTTTCATGAAAACTATTTTAATATTCGTATCTTTGAGGTATGGCAAAAATATTGAAAATTTATCCGGACAACCCTCAGGAAAACCTTATCAATGAGGTAATTAAAACCTTAAACAATGGTGGATTAATTATCTATCCTTCCGATACCGTCTATGCTTTAGGCTGTAATATTTTTGATATTAAAGCGATGGAAAAGCTCGCCCAGATCAAAAAAATAAAGCTCGAAAAGTCAAAATTCTCCATTATCTGTAATGATTTAAGCCATCTTTCGGATTTTACAAGACCGATTGACACTTCTATCTTCAGATTTCTGAAAAGCCATCTTCCGGGACCTTTTACCTTCATTCTGGATGCCAATAAAAGTCTGCCACTGGCTTACAAAGGACACAAAACAATCGGAATCCGTGTTCCCGATCATCCGATTCCACAATTAATCGTTGAAAAACTGGGACATCCCATAGCTTCCACTTCCATAAAAGATGACGATGAAATTATCGAATATTCTACCGATCCTGAACTGATTGCCGAAAAATACGATCATCTGGTTGATATCGTAATTGATTCCGGTTATGGAGATAATATGGCATCCACGATTGTAGACCTTACTTCCGGAGAACCTGAAATTATCCGTCAGGGAAAAGGAAATATTTAATTATAAAAAAGCTTTGTTTTTTTATTTAAAATGATGGTTGAAGGTTTTTAGTATGAGTCTGAACGGAAAATATTCCTTAGGAATTCTTCTTACATTTGTTTTGCTCGCCGCAGTAATGCTGTATATTTTTCCTTTTATTACAATGATGACGGGAGAAAAAACCTTTACTGCGACTTCATTTTTGTATTCCAGAATGGTGCTCTGGATGGTTTTGGCAATAATTTTTCTGTACAGTTTCCTTATCGAAAAACAATCTTTTCTGCTGTGGAAAGACAAAAACTATTCTTTCTCATTTTATCTGAAAAAAATACTCCGTCTTTATTTAATTTGTGCAGTTGGTGGCGCTTTTTTAAATCTTTTCATCAAAATCATCACCCACGAAAATACGAGTGATAAAATCGCACAGCTTTCATTCATTTTTAAAAACAATTATCCATTGATTATTTTTACCTGCTTAACAGCGGGAGTGGTGGAAGAACTTCTGATGCGCGGTTATATGCAGCCGAGAATTGAAAAAATTTATAAAAATCAATACGCAGGCATTGCAGTTTCCGCTCTTCTATTCGGAATTCTTCACATGACGTATGGAACGATAAGTCAGGTGATCATTCCTTTATTCATTGGAGTTGTTTTTGCTTTGTTTTATAAAAAATATTCTAACATTAAGACTGTAATCATGTGTCATTTTATGTACGATTTTGTCTCACTGATGATTATGAACTTAATTGATTTCAAACATTTATCTGCCTTTTAACATTATGAAAATAGTTACATCCCCTGCCAAATTAATGAATGTGGAAAATTCAACCGACCTGTTGAAAACCACAACGCCTAAATTCATTGAACAGTCAGAATTTATACACTCTTATTTAAAACAGAAATCTCCGAAATATCTTTCTGAGCTGATGGAAATTTCTGCCAAATTAGCAGACGAAAACTGGGAAAGAAACCAAAAATGGAAAGCAAAACCTTCCGCAAAAGAATCGGCTCCTGCTCTATTTGCCTTTACAGGAGAAGTTTACAGAGGTTTGGATGCCAAAACATTAGACAAAGATGCAGTAGATTATCTTCAGAAAAACCAGAGAATTCTTTCCGGATTATACGGATTGCTGAAACCTTCGGATAAAGTGATGCTTTACAGGCTGGAAATGGGAAGACCTTTTGAATTTGATGAATATAAAAATCTTTACGAATTCTGGAGAGAAAAGATAACGGAACAGCTAAATTCTGAAATGAAAAAGAATGAAATCCTCCTGAATCTTGCAAGCAATGAATATTTTAAAGCGGTTGACCGTAAAAAGCTGAATCACCCAATTATTGATTTCGATTTTTATGAAATGAAAGAGGGGAAACTGAAAACCATTGTGGTTTACACAAAACATGCAAGAGGTTTAGTCGCAAGATTTTGCGCGCAGACGAACGCACAGACTTTGGATGATGTGAAGGCTTTCAACTACGAAGGTTATCTCATTAATGAAGAAAAATCCACTGAAAATAAACTGGTTTTTGTAAGATAAATGACTATTTCCGCATTTAAAAAATACTTTAAAACAGAACTTTCCGGGTTGTATAACGATTCGGAAAGCACTTTTTTAAGCTCCATATTCATGGAAAAAATTGTTGGGTTTGATACGTTTCAGCAGCGAAGATTTGCAGAACAGGAATTGCTTTTAGAAGATGAAAAAAGGCTTCTCGAAGTTATTTCGGAGCTAAAAACGTCAAAACCCTATCAACATATTTTAGGCGAAACAGATTTCTACGGAATGACATTTTACGTGAATGAAAACGTATTAATTCCCCGTCCTGAAACAGAAGAGCTCTTGGAATTGGCAATTAAAAAGATTAAAAGTTCAGCGTTTGATGCTCAAAATTTAAAAATTCTAGACATTGGGACCGGAAGCGGAATTATTCCGTTGGTTTTAAAAAAACATTTTCCGCAGGCGGAAGTTAGTTCTATCGATTTTTCTGAGAAAGCTCTTGAGATTGCCAGAAAAAATGCAGCATTTCATCAGCTTACTATCAATTTCATTCATGCCGATTATCTGAATTTTGATTTAAAAGAAAGCTTTGATATCATTATTTCAAATCCGCCTTATATCGGAATTGATGAAGAACAGGAAATAGAACATTCCGTAAAAGGTTTTGAACCAACCATGGCACTCTTCTCTCCTACTTCCGATACTTTAATTTTTTACCGAAAAATTGCCGAAGATTCTAAAAAATACCTGAATAAAAACGGACTGTTATTTTTGGAAATCAACCAGAAATTAGGTTCAGAAACACTGGATTTATATCGTAATGATTTTGAAGAAGCAGCATTGATTAAAGATTTATCCGAAAATGACCGGTTTATTTTTGGAAGAAAGTAAATATGAATGGTCGATGACTGTTTAAATAAAACTCTATGGAGTTTTATATGTGTAGCAATCATATTCTGGAGATGCTTAGCATTCCTGAGCTTTAGCTAATTTAATAATGAAGAAAACAATTGGCTTTAACCAAAGCTATTATAAATTTTGAATATCCGTTAAACAACCTATTACTATGCACTGATATGAAAATCAATTATTTATAACAGGCACTTCGACAAGCTCAGTGTGACACCTCTAATACTAAATGCTTGATTTTTAGCGATGTCAAGCTGAGCCTGTCGATGCTTTAGGTTAATAGACGGACAATCAAATATAAATTTCAGTTAAAGTTATTTTTGATTGAAAAACTTAACAACAAACTGAAGATTAGCAGAGAGTCTGTTTAAAGCTGATCATTGTAAATGAAAAAGCTCACCATAGTTTTTAAAAATCTTTGATTTTTATTCTTTTGAGCGCTTTGAATAGTATTGAAATTCGCTTTAATATTGTCTTTTGTGCCTTTTGTGGTTAATTCTGAAATTAGTTTAAACAACTTCACAATTAAAAAACACAACATTTTGATAAATTTTAAGCGCATTTTTTGATCTTTTCATTTTAAATAAAAACTCATACAGATTCATCTTTTATTTTAGGTTTCAATTAAACTTGCGTATAAACTTTAAAAAACTTAACTGGATTTTAACCAATCTCCGTTTAATTTTTTATAACAAAATAGCTTTTCAGTACTTATATTGATTTTTGGTAATCCAAAATCATTAGCTTTAATAGAGGTTATACGATTAAACAATTTTCAATAAATCACCCCAGTCATTGAACAATAAAGGGTTTTAAAACTTTTTTCAAACAAATTTCACAACAAAAAGATTTAATTTAAATATTTATATATATTTGTGTGTAATCGATTACACATTATTAAATTTATTTTAAAACTATTAAAACATTATTAATCATGAAAAAGCTCTTATCTTTTTTTATTCTGGCTTTCGGCTCTTTTCTGCTGAATGCACAGGTAACGATTACACAGGCTACAGGATGGCTGGAAACAGCCTATGTAAAATGGAACCCCGTAAGCGGAGCCGACAGCTACCGAGTGTATTACACAGGCGGCGGTTTCACCAACAAAATAATTGATAATCAGTTAATCAGAAATTACGGTTCTTACTTTCGTGCGGATATTTTAGGATTAAGCCCCGGAAATTACACCATAAAAGTAGCTCCTGTCACAAATAATGTGGAAGGAACAGCCACAGTTTCAGGTTCGGTTACCGTTCTTCCTCATGACAGAAATGGTTTTGCACACAGCAACGGAAGAGTTCCCGGTGCTTACAATCTGGACGGAACTTTAAAAGCCAATGCGGTAGTTCTTTACATAACTCAAAATAATAAAAATACGGTTTCACTTAATGTAACGGGAGCAACTACAAATCCATGTGTTGGTTTGCAGACGATTCTGGATGGTTTTAAAAAAGGATATGATACCCGTCCTTTAGCGATAAGATTCATCGGAAACATCACAGATCCAAGTTATCTCCTGAACGGAGATGCAGTTGTAGAAAACAAAAATATCGCTGCAAGCTCCATCACACTGGAAGGAGTCGGTTCGGATGCCCTGATCAACGGATGGGGAATCAGAATTAAAAATGCCACCAATATCGAAGTCAGAAATCTCGGATTTATGCTTACTGATGCTGCGGAAGGAGACAATCTCAGCTTACAGCAGGACAACAGTTATATCTGGGCACACAATTGTGATCTTTTCTACGGAAAACCGGGAGGTGATGCAGATCAGGCAAAAGGAGACGGTGCGCTGGATGCAAAGAAATCTACCTACATTACTTTTTCCTACAATCATTTCTGGGATAACGGAAAGAGCTGTCTTCTGGGTTTAAGCGAAGGAACGACTTCGGGATTGTACATTACTTATCACCACAATTGGTTTGATCATTCAGATTCCAGACATCCGAGAGTGAGGTATTATTCTGCCCATGTTTACAACAATTATTACGATGGAAATTCTAAATACGGAGTGGGTTCTACATTAGGCTCTTCGGTTTTTGTAGAAGGAAATTATTTCAGAAATGCAAAATATCCCATCCTGATTTCCAAGCAGGGAACTGATGTTGCCAATGGTGCAACCGGAACTTTTTCAGGAGAAAACGGAGGCGTTGTAAAAGCTTTTAATAATTTTATGACGGGACAGACTGCTTTCATTCCTTACAATTCTTCCACAGCAGCAAGCCATTTTGATGCTTATGTGGCTTCCTCGAGAAATGAAGTTTTAGGAACGGCTATTAAAGCGTTACAGGGAAACGGAACGTACAATAATTTTGATACGGACAATACTTTGTATGTTAACGCTCTGGTTCCGGATGCTCCAGCAACTGCAAAAGATAAAACGACACAATACTCCGGAAGAGTTTCCGGAGGAGATATTAACTGGACTTTCAATAACGCTGTTGATGATACTTCTGATGCCGTAAATACAGGATTGATGGCTTTGCTGCAAAATTATACGTCTTCGCTTGTATCGGTGCAGGGAGAAACTGCCGCTCCGGTAAGCTCACAGACTTTAACGATTGCCTCCAATAATGATCAGACCGTAGCTTCGGGAAGCGCAATAGCTCCGATGGTATTTACATGGGGAGGAACAGCAACGGATGCTACCGTAACGGGACTTCCGGCTTCGGGAATCAGCTTTGTTAAAAATACTACGGCAAAAACAATTACTGTTTCCGGAACTCCTACAGCAGATCTGGATTTTACGGTAACCACAGTCGGTTCTGCGGGAACTCCGGTTTCAGGAACAGGCAGCATTTCGATTACGCCAACAGGAACCAATCCGCAGGGAAATGAAATTCACAATTTCACAACATCCAATTTAACGAGTTCTTTCTATACGTTTACATCTGCAAATATGAATTCTACGGACGGCTCTGCAACCTATAATGGATTAACTTTAACGAAAAGATTAAAGATAGAATCTGCAACGGGAATTACTTATACAACTACTGCTCCGTCCTCGCTTACACTTGTATTCGATCCTTCTTTTGGAGGAACAATTAAGGTGGATAATGTTTCTTATACCGCTTCATCAGGATTGGTTACTATTACAAATATTCCGGCAGGTTCGCATTCCATTACCAAAGGAAGCGTAGCAAATTTATTCTACATTAAAACGAAATATGCTTCTGCCACTATTTTAGCGACTCAGGAAAATAAAGCATCCCATAAGTTAACAATTTATCCGAATCCTGTTGAAAATTCTTTCAGCATATCATCCACAGATGCCGTGGAGTGGATCACTATCATTAACAACGGAGGCGAAATCTTAAAGACCATCAGAGGAAATGTAAAAAATGTAGATATCCGCGAACTTAACAGCGGTATTTACTTTGTTCAGATCAAAACCAATAAGGAAATAATTAATCAGAAGATCATTAAAAAATAAATAAAATCAGGTCATTAACATTTTGTTGAGCCGTCTCATTTCTGGGGCGGCTTTTTAATTTTAAATGTAAAGATTTATTCCGGAATAACTTCTGAAATGATGCAAGACTTAATCTGCATTGAAAAAAACGATTTATTGTTGAAGCAGCTTAAAAAATTTTATTGATAAGAATGTAAAGAAATTCAAGGCTAAAATATTCGGTATCCAAGAAAAAATACTTAATATTCAGTCTTTTGATGTCAAAATTCAGTCTTTTATAATCTTTGTTGAGTGTTTTTGCCTCACTGAAGAGTCTTTTAAGGTGAATTTTGATTCTTTTATTATCAAAAATTAGTCTTTTACACTCAATTTTCAGTATAAAAGACTGGTTTTACACTCAATTAAAAGATTTTTATCTGTCTTGAAGTTCAATAAAAAAGCAATGAACCATATAATTCATTGCTTTTAAATCTATCTGTAAGGAATCTTTATCCAATTCTTTTCCTCACAAAAATCTCATACCCCAAATAAATCAAAGGAAGCGACATAATTCCAAGATACATTGAGTTTTCAATCGCCGCCTGTGGCTGATTGGCAACGGCATAAATAAGCCCGAAAAATGCTCCTCCTAAATGGGCAGAATGACCAATATTATCATTTCTATTAGGATTAAGCATCATGTAAACGGAATAACTAAAATACAATGTCCCAAAAAGCCAGCCCGGTAAAAAATTTACATTAATTTCATTCGGAGCCATCGCAATTGAGGCAAAAATAATTCCCGACACAGCACCAGAAGCACCAATAGCAGAATACCAAGGTTGATTTTTATAGATCAGCAAACTAAATAAATTTCCCAGAATCATAGATCCGAAATAGAGAATCAGGAAACCTATATTTCCAAAAAAAAGTATTACCGCACCCTGAAAAAAGTATAAAGAAAGCATATTGAAAAACAAATGCATAAAATCGGCATGAAGGAATGCCGAACTTATTAGCCTGAAATATTCTTTTCTATTGTTGATCGCACTGACACTGAATTTATATTTTTCAAACATTACAGCATTATTCAATCCCATATAACTAACAATACAAGTAACCGCAATAATAACTAAAACAATTGGACTCATAATTTATTTAATTTTCTGTATTATCGTCATTCTGAAACAGGTTTCCAATGGTTCCGTCTTCATCAAATCCCGCTGTTGGTTCAGGATCTTCATATACTTCCGGTTCTTCTTCCACAGGTTCAGGAATGTTGATGTTGATGGATTTTACCTTGAATTTTGTAAACTGGTTTCCAATGGCTTTGATTCCTTTTACGGCAATAAATTCATCGATATTCACTTCTTCCGGCTCTCGTTCTTTGCCTTTGTCTTTTGCGAAAATAATTTCGGCAGTAGCTCCGTTGGCAACAATTACATTTTCAATAAACGATTTTGAATGTTCTGAAGGCATAAAAGTCTGCACGTTCGGCGTGTTTTCGAATAAAAACCGTTTGATAAAATAAATATCTTTTTCACCATCGTAATAGATGCAGGTTACCGGCTGATTCGGACGCCATTTTTCCAGCACCAGATATTCGTCATCGAAGCGGTTTCCGAGATCAAAGGAAACTAATTTTGCTTCTCCGTTGGTGTTGATGGTTAAGATTTTATCATCCCCTTTGAAGCTTCCCAGTAAAGTTCCTCTTCCGTCTGCATTCAGCCTTCTCACCGTATCATCAAACCAGATTCTTCGCGGTGCTAATGTAGAAACGCCTTCTTCTTTCAGATCCACTTTCTTCACGGAATATTTGGTTACCAGATTTCCTTTGGAATCACGTCCTTTAATCGCAAGTTCTGAGAAATCGATGTCCATTTTATTTTTTCTGATTCTTGGATTGGGTTTCAGAAGAACCGTCACCGTTTCTGCTTCACCGTTTGGATTTGCCGAAAAATAAAGCACTTCCGATCCTTTTTTATCCGAAGCCAAAGGATAATCTGTATTTCGGGTAACACCAGTTACGGAAAAACGCTTCATATAGTAAGGCCCTTCCCTTCCTTCGCGGTAGATCATATTGTATACCGTCCTTTTATCGTTTTTCTTCCAGATCGCAACATGGAGAATATCTTTTCCGATAAATGTTTTTGCCTCCACTTTTACCACTTTCATGCTTCCGTCTTTTCGGAAGGTAATGATGTCGTCGATATCTGAACAGTCGAACAGATACTGGTCTTTTTTTAGTGACGTTCCGATAAATCCTTCCTCGAAATTGGCATAGAACTTTTCATTGGCAACCGCAACTTTTGTTGCATCAATGGTATCAAAAATTCGAAGTTCGGTTTTTCTCTGTCTGTCTTTACCGTATTTTTTCTGAATATTCAGGTAATAATCAGTTGCATACTGAATAAGATTCGCAAGATGATGTTTCACCTGCTCGATCTTACCTTCCAGCGCAGCAATATTTTCTTTAAATTTATCTAAATCGAATCTTGAAATTCTTTTGATTCTGATTTCTGTCAGTTTTAAAATATCTTCTTCCGTTACGGCTCTTAAAAGATGTCCGGTATGAGGTTTCAGCCCTTCATCAATCGTTTTCAGAACATCTTCCCATGTTTTTACCTCTTCAATATCGTGGTAAATTCTGTTTTCGATGAAGATTCTTTCCAGTGAAGAAAAATGCCAGCTTTCCTGAAGCTCATGAAGTTCGATCTCCAGTTCTTTTTTAAGCAAAGAAACAGTATGATCTGTATTCATTTTCAGGATTTCAGAAACATTCAGGAACATCGGCTTATCGCCGACAATCACACAGGCATTCGGAGAAATGGTGACCTGACAATCGGTGAAAGCGTATAAAGCGTCAATGGTTTTATCCGGCGAAACATCATTATGAAGATGGATCAGGATTTCAACTTTATCTGAAGTATTGTCTTCAATTTTTTTGATCTTGATCTTCCCTTTTTCATTGGCTTTAATAATGGAATCAATCAGATCGCTTGTGGTTTTAGAATACGGAAGCTCCGTAATAATAAGGGTATGCTTATCGTAAGGTGAAATTTTGGCTCTGGCTCTTACCTTTCCGCCACGGTGTCCGTCGTTGTATTCTGAAACATCCAGATAACCCGCCGTCATAAAATCGGGGAAAAGCTCAAACTTTTTGCCTTTCAGATATGCTACGGAAGCATTGATAAGTTCGTTAAAATTATGCGGAAGAATTTTGGTTGAAAGTCCAACTCCGATCCCTTCAACGCCCTGCGCTAAAAGCAACGGGAATTTTACGGGAAGATCGATCGGTTCATTATTTCTGCCGTCATACGATTTTGCCCATTCCGTTGTTTTCGGATTGAAAACCACTTCGAGAGCAAAAGGGGTTAATCGGGCTTCGATGTATCTCGCCGCCGCCGCAGAATCTCCGGTGTAGATGTTCCCCCAGTTTCCCTGAGTATCGATCAAAAGTTCTTTCTGACCGATTCCTACCATCGCATCGGTAATGGAAGCATCACCATGAGGGTGATATTTCATGGTATTTCCAACGATATTGGCAACCTTGTTATAACGTCCGTCTTCCAGCTCCCGCATGGAATGCATGATCCTTCGCTGAACAGGCTTGAATCCGTCATAAACCGATGGAATTGCCCTGTCTAAAATTACATAAGAAGCATAATCCAAGAACCAGTCTTTGTACAGTCCTGAAACTTTTTTTAAGCTTTCGCCTTCATGCGAGTATTCTTCTGTCATTCTTTAATTTATTAACTCTTTTTCTCTTTATTGGCCTTAACGACCTTATTTAAGGAAACTTTTAAATCACTAATTTCTCTTTTGGTAAGATATGAAATTTCATACCTCAAAATGGTAGAACCGCTGTTTTTGCTTGAGATCGTAACATAAAGTCTTTTCATAAAGAAAAGATCTACAACCTCAAATTTTTGCAGTTTGTATTTCGGAAACTCATCACTTAACGGTTTTTGCAGAAAAGGAATAATGTTCCTGTTTCTGAAATGCAGAGCTTCTCCATCACTGTCATATTCAAAGATCTGCCTTCCGTTAAAATAAAAGAGTACTACCAAAATAATTGGAACAAAAATCAATAGTAATTCTTCTTTTCCCAAGATCCTAAACTTATACTCTTCTAAAATATAAGCTCCGATACCTCCGACTAAAAGCATAGCCAATAAAGTACTAATGAAGCTGTATACCGAAGTTTTATTGCGGTTACTAAGTCTCATATTAATATTTGTATTAGTGGATTATTTGTGTTTTTTTAAAATAAAGATTTTAATTAGCTTTCATCTATGACTTCACTCAATATTTCTTTTTTATTAATATCAGGGTCTTCAACTACCAGATTTTCAAGGATAAAAGTTTGTCTGTCTGGTGTATTTTTTCCCATGTAGAATTCCAAAAGCTGATCAATCGTTTGGTCTTTTCCTACCACAACAGGTTCCAGACGGATGTCTTTGCCGATAAAGTGTTTGAATTCGTCAGGAGAAATTTCTCCCAATCCTTTAAATCGGGTAATCTCCGGATTTTTTCCCAATTCATTTAACGCTTTTACTCTTTCCTGTTCTGTATAGCAATATCGTGTCTCTTTTTTATTTCTTACCCTGAATAATGGGGTCTGAAGAATATAAAGGTGTCCGTTCTTAATCAGATCCGGGAAGAACTGAAGGAAAAACGTGATCATCAGCAGACGAATGTGCATTCCGTCGACATCGGCATCGGTAGCAATAATCACCTGATTGTACCGAAGATCTTCTAAACTTTCTTCAATGTTCAAAGCAGCCTGAAGAAGGTTAAATTCTTCGTTTTCATAAACTACTTTCTTGGTTAAACCATAGCAGTTTAAGGGTTTTCCTTTCAGAGAAAATACTGCCTGTGTTTCCACATCTCTGGATTTTGTGATGGATCCGGATGCAGAATCTCCCTCGGTGATAAAGATTTGGGTTTCTCCCTTTCTTTCGTTTTTCTGATCGTTGTAATGCTGTCTGCAGTCGCGAAGTTTTTTATTGTGAAGAGAAACTTTTTTGGCTCTTTCTCTCGCTAATTTCTGAATTCCGGAGAGTTCTTTTCTTTCTCTTTCTGAGATTAAAATTTTTCTCTGGATTGCTTCTGCAACTTCAGGATTTTTGTGTAAGAAGTTATCTAATTTACTTTTCAGGAAATCAATAACAAAAGTCCTTACGGTGGGGCCGTTCGGTCCGATGTCATTCGATCCTAATTTTGTTTTGGTCTGAGACTCGAAAACAGGCTCTTCCACATTAATGGAAACTGCGGCTACAATGGATTTTCTAACGTCGGAAGCATCAAAATTTTTATTAAAAAACTCACGGATTGTTTTTACGTAAGCTTCTCTGAAGGCATTTAAATGGGTTCCTCCCTGTGTTGTATTCTGTCCGTTAACGAATGAAAAATACGTTTCGGTCTGAGATTTATCGGTGTGCGTAATGGCAACTTCAATATCATTGTCCTTCAGGTGAACAATGGGGTAAAGCGTTTCGTTTTCCAGCTCTTCGTCCAGCAAATCTTTCAAACCGTTTTCTGAGAAGAATGTTTCTCCGTTGAAAAGAATTTTCAACCCGGGATTCAGATAGGCATAATTGCGGAGCATTCTTTCGATATACTCTTTTCTGAATTTGAAGTGAAGGAAAATATCGGCATCCGGAATAAAGGAAATCTCGGTTCCGTTTCTGTCTGAAGAATCTTTTTCTTCAAAATTTTCTGTAATAATACCTCTGGAAAATTCTGCGGCTTTCATTCTGCCGTCCCGGAAAGAACGAACCCTGAAATAATCGGAAAGTGCATTTACAGCTTTTGTACCGACTCCATTCAGACCTACGGATTTTTTGAAAGCTTTACTGTCGTATTTTCCTCCTGTATTCATCTTGGAAACCGCATCCACTACTTTTCCCAACGGAATTCCGCGTCCAAAATCACGGATCGTAACTTTACCGTCGTCTAATTTTATTTCAATTCTTTTACCTGCTTTCATTCTGAACTCATCGATGGAGTTGTCCAGAATTTCTTTCAGTAAAATATAGATACCATCATCGGCGGAAGAACCGTCTCCCAGTTTCCCGATATACATTCCGGGACGCAGGCGGATATGCTCCTGCCAATCGAGGGTTCTGATATTATCTTCGGAATAGATCGGATTTATTTCTTGTGACATATGTAATTTCAGCAAACATACAAAAGTACGAAATTGAAGAAAATTATCCGAATATTTTGGTTCATTTTTTTGTAAATATTCTCATAGGTATTGCATTATTAATAATGAAATTCTATATTTACATTATTCAATATCAAGTGAAAAACCAGCTTTATTTTATTTTTTTCGTTAAAATTAAAGCTGATTATGTTTCAAATTAATAATCTTAATAACATCAATAAAATATTATCTTATGATTGTCTCTCTATAATTACCTAGTAAAACTGAAACCAAAAACCAAACTCACATGAAAAATAAATTGAACGCCTGTATTATTGACGACTTAGATGAAGGCAAATACGTTTCCCAACTCCTGAAAAAGGAATTTCCTGAATTCGAAACTGATCTTCAGACGAGCTGTATTCTCTTCGCTTCGGATTATTTCACAAAACATTCCACGGATATTTTATTCGTTGATATTCAGAATTTTAAAGAAAACGATATTGAAGCATTAGTGCAGTTTAAAGAAAATGATTTCCCGATTATTCTCATCACAGAATCTGAAAAATCTGCTATTCAGGCAATAAAAAGAGGATTTATCCATTATATTTTCAAACCTTTAAAAAATCTGGATTTCGTTCTCACCGTTAATAAAGCTCTCGAAAAATTCAGAAAAAACAGAATCTCTTCACTTTCAGGTTTCCAAAACAAAATCAATCTTCCTACCCTGCAAGGATTTAAGCGGGTAAATATTGACGAAATCATCCGTTGCGAAGCAGATTCCAATTACACTTCTATTTATCTTTCGGACAAAAGCAAAGTAATGGTTTCCAAAACATTGTGTGATTTTGAAAAAAATCTTTCCGAATATAATTTTTTCAGAATTCATCACAAACACCTCATTAACCTCGAACATCTTAAAGAATATATCAAAGGAAAAGGCGGACAGGTCGTAATGGCAGATAATTCCGTCCTCGATGTTTCCATTCGCAGGAAAAACGAATTCCTTCATAAAATGGCTTAACGTAAGAAATAATATTTTTTTCATCTTACCTGTGATGTTAGATTACAGGAAACATTCTGTTTTTCAATACTAAAATAATATCATTCAGGCATTTAAAAATAAACCATTCCCATTTTTTGAAAAGAAAAACACATTTACCTGCAAAAAAAATACACTTACTCAAAATCTGTCTGCATTTACTTAGTCACTTTAGTGTGAGATTGTTATATGTGATACTTTTAAGGTCTTAACTACATGTAGAAAATTTAACAGCTAAAAGGTGAAAACCAAAATGTATTCAATGAGTATTAATTCTTAAAGTTTTTGTTGGTTTTTGATGTACAAAATCAACTTAGCATCATGGTAA
The DNA here is from genome assembly GCF_014218915.1 of Chryseobacterium sp. C2(2020). NCBI lineage: Bacteria > Pseudomonadati > Bacteroidota > Flavobacteriia > Flavobacteriales > Weeksellaceae > Chryseobacterium > Chryseobacterium sp. C2(2020). The sequence continues at coordinate 22,374 of NZ_JACLCT010000018.1, read as the reverse complement.
GAATGTATTTTTTAATCTTCTGCTTTCTTTTAGGAAACGTAATGCTTTTGGCACAAAATCCTCCCTGTTCAGATTTTAATGATCCTGTAAATCCTTACGGAAACTGGGCTCCCGCTGCTGCACCCAACGGAAATGTAAGTGTAGTTGTAGGTTCTCCGAATCCTCTGGACGGATCGCAGTTTCTTATTATAAAAGACAAGTCGGGAGGATCGTGGTACCAGAACTGGAAAGATTATCAAAAGCTGGGAAACTATTTTTTGGGGCAGTGTCTTTATTTTGATTTTTATCTGGACAATGACAGTGGTTACGGATTGCCTTATCATCCATACATCACACTTTCTGACGGAACCAACAGCGCTACATTTGTAGCAAGTGTAACAGTAACTCCGGGAAGCGGATGGGTTCGTATAAAAGCGCCTATTCAGCTTTCCAGCGGCGGTGTTCTTCCAAGCAATTCGGACGGAGCATGGACGATGAGTCCTGTAAATGCGGCAATTTTTGATAACATCATCATGAATTCCCAGGTTCTTTCCATTACGCCGGATATTACATCTACACAACAGGAAGTGATGTATTTCGATAACATCTGTGTAAAGCCTTGCGAAGGATGCAACGAATGTAATTCTAACTTTAAAATCCAGACAACAACAAGCACATCAGGAAATTACACCACAGCTCAGATATTTCTTGAAAGCACCAATTCTCCAAGTTTATATAAAGTAGACTGGGGCGACGGAACGACAGGAGATGTACTGACTTCGCACATCTACAACACTCCGGGAAGCTACACGGTTTGTGTTATACAGTTTGAAGGAGATCAACCTAAGTGCAAAACCTGTATTTCTATTTGTATTCCGAAACCTGCGGAAGGAGGAAACGCTAAAAACCCGGGCAATTTGAAATCTCCTTTAAAAGATGTTGCCGAAGCAGCAAGAGCTGAATCGAGAACAGCCAGTCAGCCGGAGTACAATCTGGTTCCCAATCCCGCAAAAAACTATGCTGATGTACAGACTAATCTTTCCAAAACAGGCACTGTAACCGTTAAAATAATGGATACTTCCGGAAAGATTCTGATTAATAATTCCGAAACGGTAGAAAGCGGAAGGCAAAGCATTAAAATTAATACCGAAAAACTGATTCCGGGAACTTATATTGTTGAGATACAATCCGAGAACGTAAAATCTTCACAGAAACTGCTCATAACGAGGTAGTGCAATTCATATCTTCAAAAAAGCCATCCGAAATCGGGTGGTTTTTCTTTTGAAGTACTTCTTTAAAGACATTTTAAGTATTTAATTCCTGCTCCAATAAAATATCTTTTTGCGTTTTGTGGTTAATTTAAACCAATAAATCTCTCCTGATTGTAAAAAATAAATTAAATTCGATACAAGAAAAAACAATCCTTAATGATACAACTTCCTTTGTCCAAACTTTCCAATGTAGGAACTACGATTTTCAGTCAGATGACGCAGCTTGCCAATGAAAATGAAGCCATCAATCTATCGCAGGGCTTTCCCGATTTCATGCCGGATTCCGAATTGCTGGATCATGTAGATCATTTCATTAAAAAAGGCTTTAATCAGTATGCTCCGATGGGCGGAATGATCGGTTTGAAGGAAGAAATTGCCGGAAAAATAGAAAATTCTCATCAGGCAGTGTATCATCCGGATTCTGAAATTACCGTTACTGCAGGCGGAACTCAGGCTATTTTCACTGCAATTGCGACTTTTGTAAAGAAAGAAGATGAGGTGATTATTTTTGAACCGGCTTACGACTGTTATGAACCTACGGTAGAACTTTTCGGGGGAATCGTAAAGCGTTTCGAAATGAAAGCTCCCGATTATGAAATCGACTGGAATGTGGTAAAAAGTTTAGTTTCGGAAAAAACCAAAATGATCATCCTGAACAATCCGAACAATCCTTCCGGAAAGATTTTAAAGGAACATGACATTCAGGAATTAATTAAAATTGTGGAAGGAACTTCTATCCTGATTTTGAGTGATGAAGTATATGAGAATATTGTTTTTGACGGAAAACAGCATTTAAGCATCTGCAAATATCCCGAACTGAAAAACAGAAGCCTTTTAGTGGCTTCATTCGGAAAACTGTTTCATGTTACCGGCTGGAAAATAGGTTATTGTGCGGCTCCGAAATATCTGACTGACGAATTCAGAAAAATACACCAGTTTAATGTTTTCTCCGTGAATACACCAGTGCAGCTTGCTTTAGCGGAGTATATGAAAAATCCGGATCATTACAATCAGCTTAATCAGTTCTTTCAGGAAAAAAGAGATTTTTTAAGAAAGGGTTTAGCCAATACTTCTTTTGAGTTACTGGATTGCGAAGGAACGTATTTTCAGGCTTTAAAATATGATAAGATTTCAGACAAAAGTGATCTTGATTTTGCGCATGAACTCACGATTAATCATAAGGTGGCAAGTGTCCCTTTTTCTTCTTTTTATAAAAATAAGCTGAATGAAAATGTCATCCGTCTGTGTTTTGCGAAGAAGCAGGAAACTTTGGAAAGAGCTTTGGAGAATTTGTCTAAACTGTAATTTCGTTGATCGTTGATTTAGCAAATAAGAAGACTTAAAAAAGCTAATTTAACTAATTTTAATTTGATTGTCCGTTTATTAACCTAAAGCTTCGACAGGCTCAGCTTGACATCGCTAAAAATCAAGCGTTTAGTATTAGAGGTGTCACACTGAGCTTGTCGAAGTGCCTGTTATAAATAATTGATTTTCATATCAGTGCATAGTAATAGGTTGTTTAACGGATATTCAAAATTTTAAATTTAACCGCAAAAAATACAAAAGACTTTATTGAATTTATTTAGAGTATCTCAAAAGTCTGCAAAGAGAAAAAATCTTTGATTTTTTTAAAACTTATGTGCTTTTTTTCCATTTAAGTAATAAAATAGCTTAAATCTTTTGCATCTTTTGTGATAAAAAATCTAAACACTATAAAAACATTCCACCGGAAGCTTCAATTCTCTGTCCGTTGATCCATCTTGCGTCTTCCGTACATAGGAAAGCCACTATTCCACCGATATCGTCGGGGACACCTGCTCTTCCTAAAGCGGTATTATTGGCAACCATAGTATTGATGTTTTTATCATCTCTTGTTCTTCCGCCGCCAAAATCTGTTTCAATAGCACCGGGAGCCACAACATTGGATTTAATTTTTCTTGCGCCCAGTTCTTTTGCCTGATATTTCGTAAGCATGTCAATCGCTGCCTTCATAGAACCATACACAGAAGATCCGGGTAATGCAAACCTTGCCAAACCTGAAGAAACGTTGATGATTCCTCCTCCTTCATTCATAAAAGGCAAAAACTTCTGAGTCAGGAAAAATACTCCTTTGAAATGAATATCCACCATATTGTCCAACTGCTCTTCGGTAACCTCCGGAATCGGGCAATATAAAGCTGTTCCCGCGTTGTTGATGAGATAATCGATATTTCGACTTCCCGTATTTTCTTCAAGATGATCTCCAACCGTTTTCACAAAAGCATCAAAACTTTTCACCTCTTTTGTATCCAACTGATAAGCAATTGCTTTCTGTCCTAAAGACTGAATTTCTTCTACTACCTTATCCGCTTCTTCCTTATTGGTTCTGTAAGTTAAAATGACATCAAGACCTTTCTGGGCAATTTTAATAGCAGAATTTCTTCCTAATCCTCTGCTTCCCCCTGTAATCAGAGCAATTTTTGTTCTTGTTTCCATTATTTAATGATTTATTTTAATGAGACAAAGTTCAGGTAATTTATGGTTCAGGCGTTTGCTTTAATCAAACTTAAATTTGCAAAATTCAAATCATGACCGGAATTCCAAAGGAGCGAGAGATGTTTTCTTTTTGAAAAAGTTAGAAAAGTGTGCAATTTCCTCAAATCCGAGAGCGTAGGAAATCTCAGAAACATTCCACTTGGTCTGTTTCAGAAGAATTTTTGCTTCCTGAATAACCCTTTCTGCAATAATTTCCGTAGTGGTTTTCCCCGTACTTTCTTTTAGTTTTTTATTTAAATAATTTACGTGAACCGCCAATCGGTCTGCATAATCTTTTGCCGTTTTCAGCTGCAGTCTCTGATCCGATGATTCTATGGGAAACTGCCTTTCCAACAGTTCTATAAACAGCGAAACAACACGCAGTGAAGCATCATTTGACGTCGATAATTTTGAAGCCGGCTGCAGCTTCTGTCCGTAATGAATAAGCTCCAGAACATAATTCCTGATAAGGTCATACTTAAAAATATAATCGGAATTAATTTCTTTTTTCATCTTATCGTACAGCTGTTCAATTTCATCTGCCAGATCATCCTCAATTTCAAAAAGAGGCACATTTCCAGGCTGAAAAATTGGCAAATCTTCAAGGGTATTATGCGATTTATCCTTAATAAAAAAATCTTCCGTGAAAACGCAGAAACTTCCCGACTGAAAAGGATCTTCCGGAATCCAATGATACGGAACTTTAGGAGTCGCAAATAAAAGCGCATTCCCTTTTATCTGAATAATTTTATCTGCATATTCCGCCCTGTTTCTGCCTCTTATTAAACTTATCTTATAATATTTCCTTCTGTTGTAAGGCATTTCGGAAGTTGTTTTTGCTCTTTCCAGAGTTTGGGCAATATCAAACACATTGAAATGACCAATTTCTTTATGAAGCCCTTTCGGAAAAATGGTTTCGAGATCCGTTCCGAGTTTCGCGGTCATTTCTCTGTAAAAATCATCCAACGAAGTGTAAGAAGTATGCTGCATTTTTTCCATACCTAAGAATTTGTAAAATTCAAATGTACGGAATATTCTTTCTGAAATCCACAACAATAATTTTATAAATTTATCAAACCAAAGTGATTTATATTGAAATATTTTATAAATTAGTAATTACCAAATTAAAATTATGTCTTATATGAAAAATCAAAATCTATCAAATGGAAAAAAGCTTAATAATAAGCAGCTAAGATCCATCAAAGGCGGACTGCAGCAATGTGTTGATCCAGAAACAGGACTCTGTAAAGCATATGGCAGACGTTGTGCAGAACCGGAATGTTTCGAACTTCCTTAATTCTTTAAAATCATCATTATGAAAAATCAAAAGTTACAAAACGGAAAGAAACTGAATAAAAAACAGTTAAAATCTATTACTGGCGGAAAAGAAATATGCACAGATCCTTTTACCAAAGAATGCCTTAAATACGGTATTGGCTGTGTAGAATTAAAATGCCAACTCGTTGATTTATAAGCTATTAAAATAAATAAAAACGCTTCGAAGCAATGCTCCGGAGCGTTTTTCAATATAACTAACTTTAATACTTTATTCTTATACGTTGAATCTGAAGTGCATGATATCACCGTCTTTTACGATGTATTCCTTCCCTTCTACAGAAAGTTTTCCGGCTTCTTTTACTTTTACCTCAGAACCGTAGTTTACATAATCATCATACTTGATTACTTCTGCACGGATGAACCCTTTTTCAAAGTCGGTATGAATTACACCCGCCGCTTGAGGAGCAGTCCATCCTTTTCCGATTGTCCATGCTCTAACTTCTTTTACTCCTGCTGTGAAATAAGTCTGTAATTTCAATAGATCATAAGCTTTTCTGATCAGTCGGTTTACTCCCGGCTCCGTAAGACCAAGTTCTTCAAGGAAAATTTCTCTTTCTTCAAAAGTTTCCAGTTCATTAATGTCTGCTTCAATCTGAGCGGCTAAAACAACTACTTCTGCTCCTTCATTTTTAGCCATTTCTTCAATTTTACCAATCCATTCGTTACCATGCTTGATGGAATTTTCATCCACGTTACAAACGTAAAGAACCGGCTTATTGGTTAATAGCTGAACATCTCCTATAATTGATTTCGTAAGATCGTCTGTTGCAAATTCTCTTGCATTTTTACCGTCTTCTAAAAATTTTTGAAGACTCTGAAGTGTTTCATAAGCCAGAACATCTTCTTTTTTACCGGATTTGATGAACTTTTTAGCTTTCTCAACTGCTTTTCCTACCGTTTCAAGATCTTTCAGCTGAAGTTCGATATCAATGATTTCTTTATCTCTTAACGGATCTACAGAACCTTCTACGTGAACAATATTTCCGTTATCAAAACATCTTAAAACGTGGATAATTGCTTCACACTCACGAATATTGGCAAGAAACTGGTTTCCTAAACCTTCTCCTTTACTTGCTCCTTTTACAAGTCCTGCAATATCTACGATCTCTACAACCGCAGGCAAAACTCTTTCAGGTTTTACCAATTTTTCCAGCTCAAACAATCTGTGATCCGGTACTGAAACAGTCCCCAAATTCGGTTCGATGGTACAGAAAGGATAGTTTGCCGACTGTGCTTTTGCGTTGCTCAGACAGTTAAAAAGAGTTGATTTACCTACATTCGGTAAGCCTACGATTCCACATTTCATAACGAAATTTTTATTTTATTTATAATGCTATGAACCTTTCGGTTTCATATTGTAAAATTCTAAGTTTGAGGTTTACTGTTCAAATCGGAGGTTATTTCCAATCTGAACTTTCAGCGTGCAAAGATAGTGATTTTAAAGGGAGTTTCATAATAAAAAAATCTGCCATTTTCTGACAGATTTTTCAGTAATTTGATTTCAAAAAAGATTGTTAAGGATTATCTCCCGTCGCTTCCTGCGCCAAAGGAACATCTCCCGGAGTTTCCTGTAAGGTTTTATCTAAGGTAAATAAAGATTCATCAGATGCTCTGTCTCCTCCCGCAATTTTCAGTTTGTCGATTAGATTCTGTGCCAGTGTTTCCTCTTCAATCTGCTCCTGTACAAACCACTGCATAAAGTTCCACGTTGCCCAGTCTTTTTCTTCAAGAGCCATATCTACGATTTTATAAATGGCAGTGGTGTTATCTACTTCATGTTTGAAAACTCCTTCAAAACAATCGGTAAGTGATTCCGGATCTGCCGGAGGAGCAGGAATTGCATCTACTTTTGGCTTTCCGCCTCTGTTTAATACATATTCCATGAATTTGATGGAGTGATTTCTTTCTTCCTGAGCGTGCCTGTACAGGAAATTCGCAATTCCCTGATATCCTTTGTCGTCTGCCCAGATTCCGTATGATAAAAAGGTGTGTGAAGCGTGAATTTCTTTGTTCATTTGGTCGCTTAATGCTTTTTCAATGGAATCGGAAAGTCTTTTGGTATTCATAATAGATATTTTTTGTGATTATGAATCTATGGATACAAAAATGGTTCCGAGAAGTTTTTATTTTTAACCAAAAACATTCACAGACATTCACAAACCACTGAATTACAATATTTTAATCTAATAATTTATAGTTATTCTAAAATATGAAGCTGAAGTTTTCATATAAAAAGAAAACTTCAGATATAAAAACGGAAGTCTTCTCTAAAAAAGTTATCTCTGTACTATTGCTTTATCAATGTTTTGGTAAGCGACTTTCCTTTTCCTGTTATTTTTATGAAATAAGTCCCAGCCGGAAAATGACCGACATTGAATTTTTCATAGTAAACATCGTCGGAAGAATTGACTTTTTTTGATAAAATTAGTGATCCTTTCGCATCAATAATTTCAATCTTCATTTCCTTTTCCTTTGATTTGAATTGTATATTTACATCCTGATTCGAAGGATTGGGATAAATCATAAAATCAATTGCTGTAATCTCTGTTTCTGAAGCAGATAAAATTCCGTTGGCGCATAGCGGAATTCTGTTGATCCCATCAATTCCCCAAGATGGCTGAACGGGAATACAAAGCCAGTTCAATACAGTCGGCAAATGATCCGTTTCCCGGGTTGTCGATAAATAATTATAAATTTTAAAATTAGTAACCGTGTTCAGATTTCTGGCAGGAGATCCGGTAATCGTAACAGTGTTTGCATTCGGACCAGAATCCGCCAGTGTATTTCCCGAAACCTCATCACATTTCCAGTTGGCAACCAATTGAGAATAATATGGATGCGAAGCCGTAATATCCTGATTTGCCCAATTCACGATGACCTCATTCGGAAGCGCAGATTTCCACACTCTGATGTCTCTGTAGGAAGCTGCAAGCGTTGGACTGTAGGTATTCGTCCCGTCCTGATTGATTGTAAACGGAAGTCCCGAATCAATATTTCCAATGGTATTCATTTTTGCAAAAGTTACGGGAACGCCATCTTCATACATTGTTACAAGTCCGTCTCTGTCGAAACTTACAGCAATGTGTTTCCATGTATTGAGTTCCATTTTTCCGCCCACAAGATCAATCCTGTTGGTTCCGTCGCCGATATTCATTTTAAAAGTCTGTCCGGAATATCCTGAAATTACAAAACCTTTGTTCTTTCCGTTTGCCCAGTTTTTATTACTGATCATTACAGGATCACTAGTGTACGCAACATTGGGTTTCACCCAGAATTCAACTGTAAAATCCTGAGTTGCCCCAAAATTAAATGGAGTCTGATTCGTAGGTTTTGCATACGTTCCTGCAGGAAGATTGAGCTGATTGAACGTTTTAGAAGATTCTGAAATGGTTCTGCTGATTTGCTGAGGAGTAAAATTAGGATTAGAATAGATGGTAAAAATATTTCTTTCCGAAAGATTTCCGCCTCCATGCCCGTTATCTACCGCTCCGTGATCCGTGGTTAAAACAACCAGCCAGTCTTCATTATTGTACGTTGATCTGTTTTTCATGGCGTTTACAATTTCTCCGATGTACGTGTCGATGGTTTGTATGGCAGAAACATACTGCGGTACAGAAGACGAAAAACCATAAGAATGTCCGGCGTGATCCACATCATCAAAATCAATAAATAAAATGTCCGGATTATCATTTTGCAGTGCATTTACAGCCGCATTTTTCACTGCAAGATCTGTTGTGAAATTAGTCTTTACATCGGCATTTTGAACAATGGTATTGTTAACCGGAGCCCAATGAGCCAGAGAAATAGTTCTTAAATTGGGATTATACGCTTCTGCTCTCGTTAAAAAGTCAGGGTAATTTGCATAGTTCGGACTGGTAAAATTATTGTCCTGCACATTGTGTTTCGTATGCCAGACTCCTGTAAGCATCGTGCTCCAGCCGTTTCCGCTCAAAGTAATTGCAGCACAGAGACCGTCTAAAGAATAAATTGACTGATCTGCCAGTGCATGAATGTTCGGCGTACCGGAAGACATCATAACATCCGCCCGACAACCGTCGATCCCGATGAAAAGAACTTTCTTCGTCTGAGCTCCGAGAAAACAGCTCATTACGACTGCCATTGAAAATAGTTTTGTTTTCATAATAATAAGTGGGTTTTGAATTTTAAGATTTTACAAACTTTAGGTTGATTGAGTAATTTAAAAAAGGGACGTTTGGAACTTTGGGAACTTTGTCAAAGTTTAAAACTTTGACAAAGTTGATTTCCTGGATTTCAGAAATTAAAAAAGAGGCTGAATTGGAATAAGCGTAATTTGAAAGAATTAGTAAAAAAATCGTTCAGCCTCAGAAATCGTGTTAAAAATATAATCGGGATTAGATTTTTCAAGTTCAGCCTTGCTCTGTGCTCCGGAAAGAACAGCTACCGTAACTCCGCAGCCTGCATTTTTGCCTTCTTCGATATCAATGACGGAGTCACCTGCTTTTAAAACTTTTTCAGGTTCCTGAATATTGAATTTTTTCATAGCCAGAAGAATCATTTCCGGGCTCGGCCGGCTTTCCGCAACATCGTCGGCTGTAATTAAAGCATCAAAGTGCGCATTTTCTTTCCAGCCCAGTTTTTCCAAAAGCTGCAGGGCAATTTCGGAAGTATAACCTGTATTTAAAACAATCTTTTTATCCTGAGCTCTCATCTTTATCAGGAAATTTTCAACGCCCTTAATGGGTTTTACCTCTAAATTCTGATAGGCTGTTTTTAACTGATCCGAAAAGCTTTCAAAAATGGCAGCCGCGTCTTCTTCATTTCCGCCTATTTCTTTTAACAGACTGCTGATTGCTTCCAGTTTTTCCATTCCGGCGCAGCTTAATAACACTTTTTCCAGAGAAACGTTGTATCCGTAATCATTCATGGCTTTCATTAACGTTTTATATACCACGTTATCTTCATCAATGGTGGTTCCAGCCATATCCAGAACCAGTAATTCTATGTTCTTCATTTAATTTTATGCGTAAATTTTATCTATATTAAATTTTGAAAAGCCTCCGCTTCCCGTCATTCCCTTTCCTCCGATTCCCGTTACAATATGAATGTTGGGAGACGGACTGTACTCGAAAATATCTTTTGTTTTGCACTGGGAATACACTCCAAACCATCTTCTCTGGATCTCATAGGTCGGAAGATCTATGATTTTCTTTGCTTCATTGATCATGAATTCATCTATTTCCATATTCAGATCAAATCCTAGATCATCTGCATTTTTCGCATCTGCATATTCATGAGAATCTCCTAAAATAACCGAACCGTCCAAAGTCTGTTTGAATAAAATATGGACTCCGTATTTTTTCTCAAAGGAATTCGGGTCTTCCAGTGACTTGATTTTTTTGAAAGACGGACATTCTTCAAAGGCTTCATACCTTCTGATGGAAAGTCCGGTGAGAATATTTCCCTGAAGCGCATAAATTCCCTGTGGTTTTGTCTGAAGCATCTGCAGTTTGCTTACTTCGAGATCACTTTCGTTAAAAACTTCAGGATATAACGTTTTAAATTCATGTCCGCCGCAGATGATTATTTTTGAGGCGTTCAGTGCTGTTCCGGCTGCAGTGATGGCAATACATTCTCCGTCATTTTCATGGGTTTCAACAATGGTCGTATTGTAGAAAATTTCCAGCTTCAGTTTTTCCTGTAGGAATCGGTGAAATTTTACAATCATTTCAGCAGAATCCACCGATAATTCCTGAGGGAAAAACAATCCGCCCTTACAGTAATCTGAACGAAGACCATCAAATTTGCTGATGCATTCGCTTTTTGACAGAAGAACAGATTCATAATCATTATTTTTATTGATTTCATGCAGCTCGTTAATTAGCTGAAGCTCTTCGTCATTGGATGCGATATAGACCGAACCGTTTTTTCGTACCGTTAAATCAGCCTGAAACTGAAGTTCGTTATACATGGCTAAACTTTCTCTTCCGAAGTTCTGCCATTTGAGATCCATTCCGGAAGGTACGACCTGTCCGAAATTTCTTACCGTTGCTCCTTGAGGAACCGAATTTTTCTCTATTAAAGCTACTCTAAGTCCTTTTTTCAGCGCATGATAGGCATGAAAGGTTCCTAAAATGCCTCCTCCTACAACGATTAAATCGAATTTTGTTGTCATTTTTACTATAATTTATATACTTTTCGAAGGATCGAAATTGATGTACGGTTGGTTATTGATTTCATTTTTTCCTGATTTTCTTCTGAATGCGACCAATGCGATGAAGGAAGAAACCAGCACAATGGCTACGATGATGTAGTTTAACCGGATATAAAAATTCAGCCATGAAGTCTGCGGTGAGCCGAAATTTTTGTAAAGCAGAATCAGAACACTTCCCAGATACCCGAAAGAATCGACAAGATAGATCAGAAACCCTACGTTCCCTTTGATATTGAAAGCGGCAATCATCCTGTCGAAATACATTCCGTTAAACGGGATATAACAGAGGTACATTCCGAAACCTGAAAGAACCATCCATAAAAAAGGCGATATAATTTTGATTTCAAATAAAAAGGTTGAAAAACCTACGGTTAAAATCCCTCCAAAAAGAAGATAATGATACAAGGCAAAAGCTTTTCTGTTGTTTTTGATCTTTACCATAAAACCTAAGATTAGAAGCACCATAACAGCAATCGGAATTTCCGTTAAAGTAAAGACAGAGCTGCTGAATCTGATGTGCAGATTATCCCAGATCTCGCGGTTGAAATTATCTCTGAAGTCCCTTAAAACTGTAAGACTTACATACAACAATGTAATGCAGACCATCGGAACCAGAAACTGCTGAATGATTTTTTTTCTTTCTGATTTATTAAGCGGCTCTCTTTTGTTTTTTAACAAAATGTCTTCTTCCGTAGGTTGCGGAAGTTTTTCCAGCATCAGTCCGAATATGAGCAACGGAATGATGAATAACAATCCTGCCGAAAAAGGCATCCAGAATTCTGAAATACGGAAAGTATCCATTAAAAACTTTCCTGCGGATTTTGTAAATCCTGAAGAAACCACAAAGCTCGAACACAAAAACAAACCGATGATTTCCGTTGTCTTTCTTCCTTCAATATAAGAAAACACGATTCCCCAGATCATCCCGAGCGGAATCCCGTTAATGAACATACAAAGAATATTGTACGGAGCGGGAATGACGGCAAAACCCAGCAAAGCAATTTCTGCAACTGCAATAAAGATGAATAAATAGAAGATCCTTTTTTCCGGCTTTAATTCTGAAATAAATCTGATCCCGAGAAACTTTGAGATAAAATATCCCATAACCTGCGCAATGATTATCAAAACTTTATAATCGATCCCGAAATAAGAAAGTTCTTCGAAGGAGGCGACTGTAAAGGGTTTCCGGAAACCATACATACAAAAGTACACTCCAAATGCCGCGAAAGCCGCTTTCAGGGTTACTGCTGTTTTTTTATTGACCGCTTTTATCATGGTGATCCGGTTAGAAATTAAGCTTTATTCCCAAGTTGCATCTTACCCCGTAATATTCAACCTGTTCGGGACGGGTTTCGTCTTTTCCGAAATGGTAGATCAGCGGTTTATTCAGAATGTTGTTCACGTCTGCATATAACATGAGATGTTTGGTGAACTGATAGGAACCTCCGAAATCCAGACTGCTGTATTTGCCGTAGTAGGAATCATTGATATCATCTTCCGCATATTCCACAGCATATTTGCCTTTGTAATTGTACGCCAGTCTTGCGTTGAATCCTTTTTTCTCGAAAAACAACTGAACATTGTATAATTCTTTTGCCTGATAAGGAAGTTTTACTTTTCTTCCGCCTGGTTTTACCATTTCAGAATCCATGAAAGTGGCGTTAAGCTGTGTTCCGAAATATTGCAGGAAACCGGGTAAAAAATCGAATCTTCTGTTGATGCCCAATTCGATTCCGCTTAGTGAAGCTGCTTTTCCGTTATTCGGTGCGGTGAACTGTACGCCGTTTATTCCGTTGTAGTTTCCGATGAAAGAATCCTGAAAAATCGGGTCTGTAATAGATTTATAGAATACTCCCCCACTCAGAATTCCCACGTTTGAAAAATAGTATTCTCCCATCAGATCAAAATTCAAAGAATAGGTCGGATTCAGATTCGGGTTTCCGCCTTTGAATTCGTTGTCCGCTTCGCTGTATGTTCCTCCCGGCGTTAAATCTCCGAAATTGGGTCTGGAAAATGTTCTCGTAGCTGCAAAACGCAGATTTATTTTATCATTTACAGTGTATTTAACATGCAGCATCGGCAAAACGGCAAGGTATTTTTTTGTGTTTTCAACAGGAACTAAGCTATTGTTGATTACATTATATCCTTTTACTTGCGTATTGGTATTCGATAATCTGATCCCTCCTAAAATGGTGATCTTATCATTTACTTTATAGGTTCCCATTCCGTAAGCATCGGCGTGTTTTTCAAAGACATCGAAATTTCTTCCGAGTGCTTTATTGTATTCCAGAGCTTCCGAATCGGCTGTATTGATCTTTAAATTTCCCTGATTCTGAAACCAGAACTGATCCATTCCCGATGTCGACAGAACAGGACCGAACGTATTCCCGATGTGGGTGTTCATTTCGCTTAAATATTGAGTTCCATTCGCCTGAGTGGTGATGTACTGTCCAAAATCTGATAAAAGCGGTGCCGTTCCGTTATTCCAGTTGTAGAAAATATCCGAGAATCTGGCATTCCGTTCTTTATCCCTGTATTTGAAGCCGTATTTTAAGGTTAAACGATCTGAAGCATTGATCTCATGGTTAAAAGCAGCGACAATCTTATCCTTTTCTTCAACAAAGACTTTGTAAAATTCAAGATCGGTAAATCTCATTTTGGAGGCATCCATTTTAAAATTGGGATCGCTGTAAAAGCCAAATAACGCGTCCGGATCTTTGTAGTACAATTTTCCGCCATCGGCTTTCCAGTAAGCTCTCGGACCTATTCCGTGATTGGCAATATAAGCAGGATCAATTACCACTCCGGATTGAGTGTACTTAATGACAAAATAGGAGTTGTTCTGTTTATCGGGAATGTTTCCGTATTTGAATTTATTGTCATAATACGATAGATCCCAGTCGATCTTCCCTTTGTTTAACTGATGAACTGCGCCTAAAGAAACCGAAGTTAATTCTGTAATCAGAAGGTTATGGATGTTCTGCAATTCTACTCTTGCGGTGTTGTTTGCGGAACTGAATTTATCAAAACGGATTCTGTGTTTATAGTGCGTTTCATCATCAGAAAGCGTTCCGTACATCCCTTTGAGATAAAATGTAGTTTTGGGAGACAGCACATATTCAAAAGCCGTGTTGATTCCTGTCGTTTTTCTAACCCCATTGTAATCGCGAAGCTCTAACCTGAAAACACCTTCATCCCCGCTTCTTCTGGCTTCAAAATTATCGGTAGACCAGTTTCGGATGAAGTGTGCAAAATTGAATAAATACCCGAATTTTTTATCCTTTGTTCTTCCGCCGTAAAGCAGTCCTATGTTGTAGACTCCTTTATCAGATTTAGCATTGTAACCGCTTCCCAGTGTTGCTTTGAACTCGGTTTTCATGGGCGGTGTTTTCGTAATGAAATTCACGCCGCCTCCGATTCCGTCGGCTTCCATATCGGGAGTAAAAGATTTGTTCACATGAACATAAGAGATAAGTTCTGTCGGAAAAAAATCGAAAGCGGTTGCTCTGGAAGTGGTTTCTTCCTCCGCAGTCGGAAGTCTGTTTCCGTTGATGGTTGTTGATGCCCAGAATGGCGGCAATCCCCTCAGAGAAACAAATCTCCCTTCTCCCTGATCTCTTTCTATGGAAACTCCCTGCACACGCTGAACGGTTTCCGCAGCATTTCGGTCCGGTAATTTTCCGATTCCGTCGGAGGCAATAACGTTGGATATATTGATTGCGTTTTTCTGAAGATTTAAAGCTCTTGCCTCACTGTTTTTCAGAGATCCCGTAACGATGACTTCATCAATGTTTTTCTGTTTCTGAAGCATGGAGATCATTCCCAAATCCATGGTCTGCTGAGATTGCAAGTCTATGGCAATACTTTGATTTTCAAAACCAATATAAGAGATCTGCAGGTCATAATGTCCCGGTTTCAGATCATTGACGGAAAACTTTCCTTCCAAATCGGTCATGATGATTTTGGAGGTTCCGGCAACCTTTACGGCAGCTCCCGGAAGCGGCTGGTTATGGTCTGAAACAATTCCTGTAACGATCTGTTGCTGGGCAGAGATAAAGATACTGCAACAGGCAAAAAGAGGGAATAGAGATTTTTTTATTATCGGCTCCATTGTTTACATATATTAAATTTACACCACAAAAAAAGTCAATAATTTTAATATATGTAATTATTTCATATTAAGTAATGTTTAATAAATGAAGCAGAATTGTTACCTCAGTTTTACCAGCAAAAAGTACCGTATTCTTCTTTTATATTGGAAAAACATGAGTGTTAATAAGTGTTTCGGAAGAAAGGACACCATATGCAATGCATATTTGTTTAATAAAATTTTCAAAAAAACAAACGCTCAAAGATTAATTTAAAGTTAAATCAGAAGGTTTGATAAAAAACAGAAAGTTGCGTATTTGTAAACTTTTATGAAAAATAATAATTGAATATTTGTAAATAAATAATTAAAAAAGAGACGTAAAATTTACCCTGAGTAAAAATACAAAACCAGCATAATGCAGCTTTCATTACTGATGCTCACCGGAACGTGCGGGAATTTTCCGTTAAAATAAAGAGAATCTCCTTCTTTTAATATCACTTCTTCATTATCGATCAGATATTTTACTTCTCCTTTCAGAATATACTTGAATTCCCATGCATCAGTTATTACTTTTTCTCTTTTGGCATTGGGTTCAAGGGTGAGTAAAACCGCTTCAAAACCTAAAGAATGAAGGCTTTTGCTGAAGATATGCATGTATTTAAACCCTTCCGCTTCCACTTCTTTTTCAATAAGCTGCTGGTTTTCTTTGGGCAGATAAATGAATTTGGCGTTTGATTTTTTCTCAACCCCCTCAAAAAAATAACTTGCATCAATTTCCAGAGACTGGATTAAATCCAACAAAACGGGAAGTGAAGGAATCGTTCTTCCGTTTTCTATTCTGGAAACGAGTCCGTTGCTTACATTGGCTCTGAAAGCTAATTCGTTAATGGTTAAATTATTTTTTTTTCTGATGTCTTTCAGTCTTTTTCCAATGCCTATTAAAAAATCATTCATATCATTTACAGTTAGCCAGATCCGGTTATTATATGCAGAAGCAAATTTACTATATTAAATGACAATTCTTCTCAACTATCCGGAATTTGGGGGAAATTTAACCACAAAAGGTGCAAAAGATAACGATAAAGCTCAGTTTCAAAATAATTAAAATCCTCAAAAGCATAAAAATCAAAGATTTTTAAAAACTGTTATTTTCTTTTATTCTTACGCTTGTTAACTTTTAAAAATGTATCAAAATCTTTTGTGACTTTGTGGTTAAAAAAAAGCCTTCTTAAGCGGCAACACTGTCATTTTGAGTAAAAAAAAGTGGAGTAGGAAAATCAAAATAATTTCAGACTAGAGATTCTTCATTGCATAATGCTTCGCAAATTCCATTCTGAATGACAGGGAAATTTAACCACAAAAGGCGCACAAGATAATGATAAAGCTCAGTTTCAAAATAATTAAAGTCCTCAAAAGCATAAAAATCAAAGATTTTTAAAAACTGTTGTGTGCTTTTATTCTTACGCTTGTTAACTTTTAAAAATGTATCAAAATCTTTTGTGACTTTGTGGTGAAAAAAAGGGCTTACATTTTCAACCAATAAAACTGTCATTTTTAAGAGATTCTTCATTGCATATTGCTTCGCAAAATTTCATTCAGAATGACAGGAAAATTTAACCACAAAAGGTACAAAAGATAATGATAAGGCTCAGTTTCAAAATAATTAAAGTATTCAAAAGCATAAAAATCAAAGATTTTTAAAAACTGTTGTGTGCTTTTATTCTTACGCTTGTTAACTATTAAAGATGCATCAAAATCTTTTGTGACTTTGTGGTTAAAATAAAAAAACAGCAGCCTGTTTAATACTGCTGAATTTTATCTTTATTTGCTAAAATTATTTTATTTTCTTGGCAATATAGTCGCTTTCATTTCCTAATCGGTCAATGGCTTTGATGGCAACTGCATTCAGTACTTTTCCGTCTTTATTTTTAGGAATTTCTCTGGAAAGCTGATCCAGTGTAAGGATTTCAGTTTCCCAGATTCCGTTGTACTGGGTAAAAAGCACCCATTGGAAGACTTCTTTTATATTTTTTACGCTCCAGCTTATCTGCGCAAAGTTTCCGTTGTTATTGATGAACAAAGTCGGGGCCTGCAAAGGAATAACTTTTATCCATGATGTTTTCGGAACCAACGCTTTTTCTTTATAAGGTCCGTTTTTCAGTGTAGGAAGCATGTTGGCATTTTTGGTTAAACCGGCAATGCTCCAGTGAATTTCCCCTGCATCTTTCCCTAAAACCTGCCGTGATATTTCGATCTGATTTTTAATTTCTGTCGGACGGTCAGAAGTTTTAATTTCCACCGTATTCAAACCCGGCCATAAATGGCGGTTCATGGTATTTTCGGATTTCCACCAATTTAGCAGTCCTTCAAAAGGCTGCCCTTTAGATTCTATCGGCCAGTACAACTGTGGTGAAAAATAATCTACCCAGCCTTTGTTTAACCATAATTTGGCATCCGCGTAAAGCTCATCGTATTGAGAAGAACCTGCGACTCCTTCCGGATAACCCGGTTTCCAGATCCCGAACGGACTGATCCCGAATCGCACGTAGTTTTTTTCTGCGTGGATTTCTTTATAGATTCTTTCTACAAATTTATTCACATTATCTCTTCTCCAGTCGGCTCTCGTTAAGGTTCCTCCATTGCTTACGTAAGCATTCCAGGTTTTATTGTCGGGAAAATCCGCTCCCTTGTTGTAGGTAGCATAAGGATAGAAATAATCATCAAAATGGACGGCATCAATATCATATCTTTTTACAATATCTTTTACGACGTTTGAAACGTGTCCCTGCGTTTTCGGATCTGCCGGATCAAACCAGTACATTCCGTTTTTCAGGCGGATGACGATGTCGGAAAGCTTATTCACCATAGATAAACTGTTGGGTGAGCCTCCGTTCGAATGATGAGCGCGGTACGGATTCAGCCACACATGGAGTTCCAGTCCTCTTTTGTGAGATTCTTCGATCCAGAACTGTAAAGGATCATAATTCGGATAAGGAGCGGTTCCGGTCTGTCCGGTCAGGAAATATGACCAAGGTTCCAGATTACTGGTGTACAAAGCATCTGCGGAAGGTCTTACCTGAAAAATCACCGCGTTAAAATTGTTATCTTTCAGCATATCCAGCATGGAAATGGCTTCTGCCTTCTGCTGATCGACGGATAAATTATTTCTTGAAGGCCAGTTGATATTGGCAACACTCGCAATCCATGCTCCGCGAAATTCTCTTTTAATTTCCGGAAGATTGGTTCGGAAAGTGTCGTCATTCGGAGGTATAGCCGAAGGGTCTGTGCTTGTAATAGGAAGAGGAGGTTTTGGTATGTTGGGTTTAACGGAATTTTTTACGGGAGTGGAAGCTTTCACTGCGTTGTTCTGTGTGGAACAGGCAACAAATGATGTAAAAAATCCCGATAAAACGATCATTTTTAGGGTATTCATTCTCATAGTCTGCAAAACTACATTAATTTATTTTGTTGATTTTAAATTACGATAATAAAATGAATTATTTGTACTTTGATTTAAATTATTAATGTTTTAACAGGAAAGTAAACAAAGTTTTTTGACTGCTATCTGTTTTAGGTTTGCTAAGGTATTTCACTTAGGTAAACTCTAAATGATTTCCTTACTTATAGATGTTTTAAACTCATCTTAAAAAGTCGTTTAAAGTAAAAGAAAACTCTATAAAGTTTTTATCTGTGTAGAAAACATATTCACAAGGCGTTCTGCGTTCCTTAGTAACGCTATTTTTAGAAAATTTATCGCAGTATAGATATCAATCCTATGGATTGATTGACGGATTTATTCTTGTCTCTACACAGATTCTGCTCCTAAAGGAGCAAATTCTTTTACTTTACGCAAAAGAGATAAAAGACTTTATTGGATTTATTCAAAGTATTTCAAAAGTATGCAGAGATAAAAAATCTTTGATCTTTTAAATTTATATGCTATTTTTTTCGATTTAATTATTAAGCTTAAACAACTAAATATTACAATCTTTTGCATCTTTTGCGGTAAAAAAGTTTAGGCAAGTTTTATATTGAATTCTGACTAAAGCCAGAATTTTTACCGAATATTTAAACCGAGTAAAATCCCCTCCTATTTTGATTAATTTCTAAAAAGATTCTTCATTTCATAATGCTTCGCAAAATTCCATTCAGAATGACAGATTGAATTTTAAACATCCTCTTATTTAAAACAAAAAAAGCCCCGAAAAATCGGAGCTTTACTATATTATAAAAGTAAAATTAAGCTTTAGCTGCTCTTTCCACTTTTTTTCTGTCTTCTTCAGAAAGTAATTTCTTTCTCATACGGATGAAGTTCGGCGTTACCTCAATGGCTTCATCACCCTGAATATATTCCATACATTCTTCAAGAGAGAATAAGATTTTCGGAGCAACTCCTGTATCTTTATCTTTACCTGCTGCTCTCATGTTGTTCAACTGCTTCGCTTCCACGATGTTTACCACAAGGTCACCCGGTTTGTTCTGTTCACCGATGATCATTCCTGCGTAGATTTCCTCTCCCGGATCTACGAAGAACTTACCTCTGTCCTGTAGTTTGTTGATGGAATATTCTGTAGCCGGACCTTGTGTTTTGCTGATCAACACACCATTGTTTCTTCCCGGAATAGCTCCTTTGAAAGGCTTGTATTCTGTGAAACGGTGAGCCATAATCGCTTCACCCGCAGTCGCTGTTAACATCTGAGAACGCAATCCGATCAAACCTCTTGAAGGAATCTCGAATTCCATGTGCTGCATTTCTCCTTTTGTTTCCATGATGTGAAGGTCACCTTTTCTCTGAGTAGCCAAGTCGATTACTCTTGAAGCATATTCTTCAGGAACGTCTACTACCAAAGATTCGTAAGGTTCGCAGCTTACTCCGTCGATTTCTCTAAGGATAACCTGTGGCTGACCGATCGTCATTTCGTACCCTTCTCTTCTCATGGTTTCAATAAGAACTGATAAGTGAAGAATACCTCTACCGAAAACCAGGAACGTATTGGCATCGTCGGTCTGCTGAACTCTTAATGCTAAGTTTTTCTCTAATTCTTTGGTTAATCTTTCTTTTAAGTGGTTAGACGTTACATATTTACCGTCTTTCCCGAAGAAAGGTGAATTGTTGATGGAGAACGTCATGTTTAGCGTAGGCTCGTCAATTGCCGTTCTTTCCAATGGTTCAGGATTTTCAAGATCTACGAAAGAATCTCCGATCTGGAACGCATCGAAACCTACCACAGCACAGATATCTCCTGCCTGAACTTCAGTTACTTTTTTCTTTCCTAATCCTTCGAAAACGTATAGTTCTTTTACTTTTCCTTTTGCTATTTTTCCGTCTGCCTGTGCAAGACCGATCCACTGAGATTCTTTAATTTCTCCTCTCGTTACTTTTCCGATCGCAATTCTTCCTAAGAAAGAAGAATAATCCAGAGAAGTAATCTGCATCTGAAGGTTACCTTCTGTAACTTTCGGCGCAGGAACATACTGTAAAATACCATCCAGTAATGGTAAAATATCCTCAGTCTGCTCTAATGAAGTGTTGAACCATCCCTGTTTAGAAGAACCGTAGAACGTTGGGAAATCCAACTGCTCTTCAGTTGCATCCAGATTGAAGAAAAGATCGAATACCTGATCGTGAACCTCATCCGGACGGCAGTTTGGCTTATCTACTTTATTGATTACCACCAAAGGTCTTAATCCTAATTCCAAAGCTTTCTGAAGTACGAATCTTGTCTGTGGCATTGGTCCTTCGAACGCATCCACCAACAAAATTACCCCGTCTGCCATTTTCAGTACTCTTTCTACCTCTCCTCCGAAATCGGCGTGACCCGGTGTATCAATTACGTTAATTTTCGTGTCTTTATAAGTAACAGAAATATTCTTGGATAAGATGGTGATCCCTCTTTCTCTTTCAAGATCGTTGTTATCCATAATTAACTCCCCACTCTCCTGATTTTCTCTGAAAATATTGGTTGCGTGGATGATCTTATCAACCAAGGTAGTCTTACCGTGGTCAACGTGTGCGATAATCGCAATATTTCTAATGTTTTGCATATAAGATTTTTACGGGTGCAAAAATAGTGATTTTTAATGAAATATGCATCAATAACTTTTGTTAATTAACAAATTCATAATGAGGAATTTAAATATTAGCATCTAAAAAAATCCTCATAATTAGAAATATTATGTCAAGTTTTGTGGTTGTGCACAAATATATTTGCTCAAAGAAATTCTGTAAGCATAGAGGATTTAAATATTTACACTAAAGTCGTGTATCGTTTGATTTAATGATAGCGTCTATCAAGCCTTCAAGCCATTCCTGATGACCATTTATCATTGGATTAGGTTTTTGTTTAGCCAATTGCTGCGCAGGTTTGCCAATTTGACTCTCTTGGGTGAGAATACGTACTCTATTACCCGGTAGATCTTCGATAAGCCATGCGTGGATTACGTCCAACCGAGCCTCTTCATCACCTTCTGCCCAACCATGCCAAGCAAGTCTTGCAGGTTCATTTTCTGAAGGAGGCACAAACTCGGTAACTTGAGCCTCTATCGGAAAACCAAAAGTCTTGAATCGGAATCGTACATCATGATACAATTCATTATCGCCAGCTTTTAAAAATTCAATATCTGAAGAATTGGAGTAATAGGTTGGCCAAGTAAACGGATTAGTAAGGTAAGGCCAAACCTCAGAGGCGGTTATATCTTTTACGATCACCTCATTTGAACAGTAATTGTCGGTTGTGCCCGGAGTATATTTTTCCGGCCATATTATAGCATTTTGTTTCATTTTACATGATTTATATTGAGTAAGCATTCTTAGAGTTGTTTTTAATATAAATACGTTACAGGAAAAATTAGTATTGAAAAATATTCCTGCCTGCAAAAATTTAAAAATTTTACGATTATAAATATCTTTTAGGTATTGTTAAATTAAAATATATTTCATAAATTAGTATTATGAAATGTTATAAATGTCAATCATTAGATAAAGTAAA
>NZ_JACLCT010000017.1:0-87695 GCF_014218915.1 Chryseobacterium sp. C2(2020) | reverse complement strand
CAAAGAAGGAGCGTAAAACTATACGTTTTACACTCCTTTTTTATTGGTTAATAAAAATTTAGTTTTTCAGTGACCTCGAAAATTTCTTCCGTTTTTTTTATCCTATTCTCACGCTCGTCATACTCAGAGATCCTGCAATTAATTCATCATTAAATAAACTCAGGTTTTCAGATTCCTCCTTCATCCCTAAAGTATAGAGTAAAGGAAGATAATGATCGGGAGTGGGAACCGCATATTGCAGCGAAGTACCCTGTTTCTGATAATCAATGATGTTCTGAAAATTTCCGTCCAAAAGCCAATTGTTGGTTTTTTCTCTGGCTTCAATCGCCCAGTCCCATCCGGCTCCGACAGTATTGATATTTCTCCAGTCGATCAGTCTCAAATTATGAACAATGTTTCCGCTTCCGATAATTAAAATTCCTTTTTCGCGGAGCTTATTGAGTTTCTTAGCCAAGTCAAAATGATACTGCGGAGGTTTTGTATAATCAATACTCATCTGAATAACAGGAATATCTGCATTCGGATACATATGTTTAATCACAGACCATGCTCCGTGATCCAGTCCCCAGTTATGATCTTCCTCCACGATAACAGGAGCCAGCAATTCTGCCGTCTCTTTTGCCAACTCAGCATTTCCCGGAGCAGGATATTGTATATCAAACAAAGCCTGCGGAAAACCTCCAAAATCATGAATTGTTCTCGGCATATCCATTGCTGTTACTTTCGTTCCCTGTGTAAACCAATGTGCCGAAATACAGAGAATGGCATTCGGTTTCGGAATTTCAGCCGAAGCTTTTCGGAAACCCTGTACAAACTGGTTTTCTTCAATAGCATTCATTGGCGAACCATGTCCCAGAAAAAGAACAGGCATTTTCCCGGTATTATTAAAATTTTCGCTGATGTTTTGTAAATCGTTGAGGTTCATTTTTTTTATTCTCAAAAACAGAAAAGAGCAAAGGTAATGTAACTTTCCTTTGCTCTTTTACCTTGATTTTTATGTTTTTATGCTTGTTTTACAAACTGTAATTCTCCGGCGATTTTCACTTCCTCGCTTACCATTACACCTCCTGCTTCAAGCGCAGCATTCCAGTTCAGTCCGAAATCTTTTCTGTTGATTTTCCCTTCGAAAGAGAAACCAGCCTTTGTATTTCCCCAAGGATCTACGTTGATTCCATTGAAATCCACATCAAGTGTTACAGGCTTCGTAATTCCGTTAATTGTTAAATTTCCTGTTACTTCATTGTTCAAAGCAGAAGATTCAAAAGTAATTGTTGGATTAGCTTCAGCGTTAAAGAATTCAGCAGATCTTAAATGGTTATCTCTGTCTGAATTGTGCGTAGAGATAGAAGCTGTCTGAACTGTTGCCGTTGTTTTAGCATTCGCAAAAGTATCGTCTTCCGCGTCAATTTCAGCCGTAAAATCTGTAAAGTTTCCTTTGATATTAGAGATCATCATATGTTTTACTTTAAAAGTAATTTCACTGTGAGCAGGGTCTAGGTTCCATTTTGTTGCCATTGTATTAATATTTTTTGTTGTTAATTATACTGCAAATGTATATCAGAAGAGAGGTACAAATCATTGACGTAGGATAAGAAATGCTTTTCGCTGTATTTTTCACAATCCTGCCATTTCAACGAACGAGAAATCCCCAAAATATTTTTAACGAAAAAAGCAAAACAACTCTATTTCTATTACACTTACACTTACACACTCAAACCCTTAAACACTCACACGCTCTAACCCTCCAACTTAAAAACTCTCCAACCTAATCAGGAGCTTTATCGCGCTTTCCGCACTCGCTATTTCTTTAGTTTCGGCGCGGCAAAGCCGCGCCGAAACTAAAGAAATGAGCTCAGACAATTGCTGCAATCACGGCTAGGATTGAAGCCAGTAATTCATTACCCGCCATTGCGAACATAGTTCTGAAGCGACGAAGCAGTCTCAAAAAATCGTACACAAAAGTCTTTATTGGATTTATTCAAAGTATTTCAAAAGTCTGCAAAGAGAAAAAATCTTTGATTTTTTTTTAAACTTATGTGCTCTTTTTTCCATTTAAGTATTAAGCTTAAACTGCTAAAGTGTTACAATCTTTTGCATCTTTTGCGGTAAAAAAGTTTAGACAAGTTTATTTTAAATATTCTTACAAAACGAAAAACATACAGTTCATTTGCTGAGTGAATAGTTTATGCTGAGCTTGTCGAAGTGCCGTTGCGAACGAAATCCGCCTAATCATTTAAAAATCCCTTTGCGTATTTTGCGTTAAAATCCTAACCAATGCTTATAACGAAGCAGGTTCCAATAAAAACAGAATTCTCAGTTTATGATTTAATAAGATTTGAAAATGCTTTTAATAGTAGTATTACAGAACAAAAGACATACTGCTCATTTGCATATTTTGCGTTAAAATCCAATCAATGCTTATAACGAAGCAGGTTCCAATAAAAACAGAAGTATCAGTTTATCATTTGATAAAATTAAAATTACTTCAAATAAACTCAAAACAAACAACAGCAAACAGCCATCAACAACCAACAAAAAACCAAACTCCATTTTACTTTAACACTTCTTAACCATTGATATTTATTTCTTATTTTTGAAGGATTCAATTTTATACAATGAAATTATATAAATTATCTTTATGGATGCTGGTTTTGGGAAGCAGCGCATTGGCTCAGACCCAAAAATTTACAATGGCGGAGGCAGTAAACGGGATGAGAACCAACTTAGCCGTTAAAAACATCTCACAGTTTTCATGGTCTGCAGATGGAAAATCTTATATTCAGGCGGTAAAAGGCGGATATTTAATCACAGATCTGAAAACCAACAAACAGGATACGCTGGTTTCTTTATCCCAGTTGAATAAGAATTTAACAGACAATAAATTCAAAGCAGTTCCGCAGATTAAATTCATCAGCAATTCTCAGGGATATTTTAATTCCGGCGGAAAAATGGTATGGGTAGAAAAATCCGGCAGCGACTGGAAAACAAAAAATTCCGTTGCTTTGGATAATAATGCTGAAAATATAAAGATTTTTGGAGATAACCAGACTTTTGCATTTACCGTAAAGAATAATTTATTTGTTAACAGAAATGGAAAAACTATCGCAGTAACCAATGATACCGATGAAAATATACTGAATGGAGCTTCCAATGTTCACCGAAACGAATTCGGAATTGATACCGGAATTTTCCCGGCTCCAAATTCTGAAAGTGTTGCTTTTTACAGAATGGATCAGACAATGGTTGCTGATTATCCGATTATTGACTGGTCTGTAACTCCTGCTGTAAATCACAATATCAAATATCCGATGGCGGGAAAAACGTCTCATCAGGTAACTCTGGGAGTTTTCAATATTAAAACTCAGAACACAACCTTCTTAAATATCGAAGGCGAAAAAGATCAGTATTTAACGGCTGTTACCTGGAGTCCGGATTCAAAGTATATTTTTGTAGGCGTTCTGAACAGAGGACAGAATTACCTGAAAATGAATCAATATGATGCTTCGACAGGAAATTTAGTGAAAACTTTATTCGAAGAAACCAGCGATAAATATGTGGAACCTCAACATCCTTTAACATTCTTCCCGAATTCCAATACAGATTTCATCTGGCAGAGCCAGAGAACAGGATACAACCATTTATTCCACTACAATCTGGAAAAAGGACTCGTTGCACAGATTACAAAAGGAGATTGGCTGGTAACGGATATTTTAGGTTTCAATGAAAAGAAAAAAGAAATCTATTTTACCTCCACGAAAGAGACTCCGTTGGAAAAGCATTTGTACAGAATCAACTGGACAAATTTTAAGATGCAGAGAATGGATAACGCAGAAGGAGTTCACTCCGGAGTGTTAAGCAGCGACGGAAATTTCCTGTATGATGTCTACAGCAACGCCGATACACCAAGAGTTGCCAACATCATCAACACAAACACATTAAAGACAAACAATCTTCTGACTGCTGAAAATACACTGAAAAATTATCAGCGTCCGGAAATTAAAAATATCAACTTAAAAGCCGACGACGGAACAATTTTGTACGGAAAAATGATTCTTCCGACCAATTTTGATCAGAACAAGAAATATCCGGTGATTGTTTATTTATACAACGGTCCGCATTTGCAGCTTATTACCAATTCTTTCCCCGCATCCGGAAATCTTTGGTACGAATACATGGCGCAAAACGGATACATCATTTTCACGATGGACGGAAGAGGTTCTTCTAACCGTGGGTTAAAATTCGAGCAGGCTGTTTTCAGAAATCTGGGAACAACAGAAATGAACGACCAGATGAAAGGAGTAGAGTATTTAAAATCTCTTCCTTACGTAGATTCCGAAAGAATGGGAATCCACGGATGGAGCTTCGGAGGGTTTATGACAACGAGTTTCATGCTTCGTAAGCCGGATGTTTTCAAAGTGGGGGTTGCAGGAGGACCTGTAATCGACTGGAGTATGTACGAGATCATGTATGGCGAAAGATACATGGATACACCGCAGGAAAATCCGCAAGGATATGCAACAGCCAATCTTCTGGATAAAGTTCAGAATCTGAAAGGAAAATTACTGATGATTCACGGAGCACAGGATGATGTTGTGGTTTGGCAGCATTCGGTTAAATTCATCAAATCTGCGGTTGATAATGGTGTTCAGTTGGACTATTTTGTATATCCGGGACATCCGCACAACGTGATCGGAAAAGACAGAGTGCATCTTATGCAGAAAGTAACAGATTATTTTGATCAGAATCTGAAAAAATAATCCTGAAATATTGATAATGAACCTCACCAAAAAAGGCAGAGTACACTTTCATACGTTCGATTCGTTGAGGTTTCTGTCTTTTTTATTGGTTTTTTTACGCCATTCCCCCGTTCCTGAAGATAGCTTTCTATACTATTTTTCCAAGCAAGGGGGGATTGGTGTTTCTTTTTTCTTCGTACTGAGCGGTTTCCTCATCACCTATATTCTTATTCTCGAAAAAATAAACAATAATGGAACAATTCCGCTGAAAAAGTTCTTTATGAGAAGGATTTTAAGAATATGGCCGCTTTATTATGCCATGGTACTTTTTGCGATATGCACGCCATTTATTCTTGATTTTTTTAATATTTCCTATTCCAACGAAGGATATCAGCCAAATTGGTGGTTTACCCTTACTTTTCTGGAAAATTATATGGCGATGTATACCAATCAGCTTCCCAATGTATCGCCGATTACCGTGATCTGGTCTTTGTGTATCGAAGAGCATTTTTACATTTTCTGGGGACTGGCTTTTTACTTTATTTCCCTTAAAAATATTCCGAAACTTCTTCTGGGAAGTATTGTTTTTTCATTCATCATGCAGATGGTGTATGGAAAATTACAAATTCCGACTTTAGATCTCTTTACCAATATTCATTATTTTGCTTTCGGAGCCATTCCTGCGTATATTTTTGTCTTTAGAGAAGATCTAATCCAAAAGCTTGAAATGGTTTCTGCTGTTTACAAATACAGTTACGCTTTTTTGGTGTTGGCATTTATTGTTTTTATAGGGAATTCAATAATAATTTCAAATCCTGCACTGATTTCATTTCTTTTGAGTGTTTTCTTTTCAGGGTTAATTTTATCTACTTTAGGAACAAAAAATGTTTTTAAAATTTCAGATAAAAGTATTTTGGCAAAACTTGGAAAATACACTTACGGACTGTATCTTTTTCACACCATTTTAATCATGTTTTTTATAAAAATAGGAAATAGATTCAATTTCAACTGGATGTTAGTCGTTGCGCTGTCATTTATTGCTTCAGTTGTATGTTCCGTGCTTTCTTACCATCTTTTCGAAAAACAGTTTTTAAGACTTAAAAGCAAAATCAGTACTTAATATTCCATTTCCTTTCTTACCAAACATCAATGCATCTGATTTTCAGTTGCCGTAAATTTGTACTATAAAATCAACAATATGGAATTAGGAATAGGAATGTTTGGCGATCTTGCTTTCGACCAGACAACAGGAAAATATAAAGATGCAGGAGTAAAGATTCGTGAAATTCTGGAGCAGATAAAATTCATGGATGAGGTGGGAATTGATGTTTTTGCCATGGGAGAACATCACCGTCCCGATTATGCGGTTTCTTCTCCGGAAATCGTTCTGGCTGCAGCGGCAAGTATTACAAAAAATATTAAATTAGCGAGTGGTGTTACGGTTTTAAGTTCATCAGAGCCAGTAAAAGTGTATGAAGATTTCTCCACTCTGGATTTAATTTCCGATGGCCGTGCTGAAATTTTTGTGGGTAGAGGAAGTTTCATCGAATCATTTCCTTTGTATGGGTATTCTTTAAACGATTATGAGGAACTTTTTGATGAAAAATTAGACTTATTGCTTAAAATCAATTCTCAGGAAAATGTAACCTGGAAAGGAAAACTTCGTGCATCGATGCAAAATCAAACCGTTTATCCGAGAGCAAAAAATGACGGAAAACTGCCCATCTGGAGAGCTGTCGGCGGAACTCCGCAGTCGGTTTTAAGTGCCGCAGAATTGGGAATGCCTTTAGTGGTGGCAATTATCGGAGGAATGCCGGTACAATTCAGAAATTTAATTGAATTCTACAAGCAGGAATATAAAAAAGCGGGACACGACGTTTCAAAAATGCAGATTGCCGTTCATTCGCATACTTTTGTAAGTGATGATCCGGAAGTGATTGAAGGATATTTCCACAATTATAAATCACAGATGGACAGAATCGGTTCTTCCAGAGGTTGGGCTCCTTATACCAAAATGCAGTATGACGGCGGAAGAAGCAAAGAAGGAGCGTTGTTCATCGGTAATCCTAAAGAAGTGGCAGATAAAATTGCTTACCTGAAAGAAATTTTCGGTATCACAAGATTTATCGGACACATGGATGTGGGAGCTCCGGAGCATGATCTTATGATGAAATCTATTGAGCTGTTTGGCAAAGAGGTAAAACCACTTGTCAAAGATCTTTAAAACAAAACCTCCGCTGAATTTCAGCGGAGGTTTCTCTTTAATAAAAATCATCTGTAAAAATGAAACAACATCCTGTTGTTTAGAAATTAATCAATATAAATTATAAAGCTGTATAAGAAGCTATTGCAACCTGTGGATGAAAGGCAAACATAAACGTTTCAAAAGAGTCTCCCGAACTATTTTTGCTTAAAAGATACTTATTGTCGATAATATCAATCAGCAACAATTCAGGCGTGTAAAAAGTTAAACCTATTTTATGCTTTGAAGGATCTTCCACATTGGAACTGATGAGATCCAGTTTGAAATTTTCAATCGGGAAAAAAGTATTTCCCAAAACATCAGGAAGGCTTTTAACTTCACCGTTAAGCTGGGCAACATAGTTTACCACTGCTGAACTCAGTAAAAACGGAATTCTTTCTGCATGAGGATTTTTTCTCAGCAATTCCCAGTAATTCTTTACCGGATTTTCTTTATCATCGAAAACCTGATGCTGAATTTTATACTCGAAAAAAGTATCTTCAAAGATATATTTATCCCAGATAATTTCAGAATTCTGATCAATTACAATCCTGAATGCAAGTTTTATTTTAGCCTTCATCATTTTAAATTTTAATAAAACAGGGCAGTTCTTTTATGATTTCTGCCCTGATCCTAAACAAAATTGATATGAAAAATATCTAATACTCAAGAAGCTTAGTTTACAAGAACTTTAAGATTCTCTGTAAACGTTCCTTTCGTATTATCAATAGTAATTTTTGCGACATACATTCCGGATTTTAATTGGTTTTTCGTCATTTTGATCTGCTGATTTCCGGATGCAAGTTTTTGCTTGTCGATCACACTGAAAAGTTTTTTTCCGCTTACATCAAACAGTTCAATACTCACTGTTGATCTTTCGTTGAGAGTAATCGGGAAAATAGTCTCTTCTCTGAAAGGATTTGGATAATTCTGTCCCACATTAAAATTTTTGGTGTTTGCTGCTTCCTGAGTTCCTAAAACGGCTCCTGCTACATAGATGGTATGAGTTAAAATATATCCGGCAGATAAAGATCCTGTTACAGTGCTCATCTCGTTGCTGGTTCCGTCTGAAAATACATTGTCACTGGCATTATAGGTGTATCCCGTCATACCTTTTGTATAGCCGTATGAAGTTCCGTTTACATTCACATTATAAACAGCACTGCTTGTTCCCTCCGGAAAAGCAATCTGCGTTACCAGAAGAGAAGTTCCGTCTGCTTTGTAAATATGAACATGAATGTGGGTGGCTCTGCTCTGATACCATCCCGGAAATATGCTCGTGAAACTTACAAGTCCGTTTGCATCCGTGGTCTGTCTTCCGCGAAGAAAATGATTGTTGGTGTAATTTGCAGCCTGCATTGCCGTACCTCCGTATTCGGAATAATTTCCGTCTTTATCACAATGCCAAACATCTACCAGAACACCTTGATAGGCAGCACAGTTTCCGTTGGTATTCTTGATGTAAATATTCATCGTAAAGGCTACTCCGGTTCTGTCTCCCACAATATTGGTTTGTACAAGGCTCGAAGGAGTATGCGTAGGAAAAGGACCCGCTGTTTCCGAATTGGTTACACTGCAGGTTAAAACATTTTGAGAAGATTTTTCGGGCAGCATTTCCTCATGAAAAATTTCCGATCGGAGAAGAACAGGCGCAGCAACAGCTATTCCTGCTAATCCGAATGAGTTTTTTAAAAATTTTTTTCTGTCCATGTATTTAGTTTTTATTTTAAATTAAACTTCAAGGAAAATTAAAAGGGCGTTTTCGCTTAATGCTTCAAATTCAAGGATTTCAATTTCAGAAATGATGATCGCGTCTCTGGTTTCTAAAAGTCTGTTCTGAAACTCAAAAGCACCGTTTATTACCATTCCGAAAATTGATTTTCCTTTCTGATGTAAAGAATATTCTTCTTCTTTCCTTCCTTCGTACAGACCTATGAAATTAGGATATTCCAGTTTCTCGGAAATCTGTATCAAATGATTTCTACGGTCTATATTCAGATTTTCAATGCTGAAGAAATTATCTTTTTTAATACTTTTTAGTTCAAAAATCAGAATGTCGGCTTTCTCATCCGGTGTATTGTTTCTGATGTTCAGTGTATTGCCTTCTTCAGACTTTAAAGTAAAGATGTGCTCCGGAGAAACAGGTTTCTGAAAATCGTTAATGAAAATTTCGCCGAACAGAACAATGATGAGAACGGTAGAACTTTTTTGATAGTTAAAATCAAATGTTCCGTTTTCCTCGAAAACAATTTCTGTTATTTTGTGCAATCCTGACTGTTCATCGGGAATCATCTCGTTCAGAACACATGAGTTTTCTTTCCTCCAGACGGAAAGATCAGATTTAAAAATTCTGGATGGACTTTGAACTAACATTTTGATTGGATTTTTTTGAGGAATTCCACACCGCACAGATAAACACCTCTAATCACTTCACACCCGCGTAAATCTGTGCTTTAGTGGAAAACTAATAAACTAATAGTAAACAACCTCTGTTTTATTTTTAAGCCGAAACTTTTATTGTATGGGTAAGAGCATAACCAGCACTTACACTTCCTGTAATCGTAGACATTTCATTAGATGTTCCGTCGCTGAATACATTATCACTTGCATTATAAGTATATCCGCTCATTCCTTTATATCCTGTACTTGAAGCTACCTGAACCACTGCGCTGTCACTGCCTTCAGGAAATGCAATCTGTGTTACGAGAAGAGACTGCCCTGCAGAATTATAAATGTGAACATGGATGTGGGTGGCTCTGCTCTGATACCATCCCGGAAATATACTTGTGAAAGAAACTTTTCCGTTGGCATCGGTTGTCTGTCTTCCTCTCAGGAAATGGTAAGACGTATAATCGGCAGTCTGCATCGTTGTTCCTCCGTATTCAGAATAGTTTCCGTCTTTGTCACAATGCCAGATATCTACAATAGCTCCCTGAAGATTGGCACAGCTTGCATTGGTATTCTGAACGGTAATTGTAATTGTGAACGGAACACCTGTTCTGTCTCCTACGATATTAGTCTGTACAAGTGTAGAAGGTGATTTTGTAGGAAAAGGTCCTTCGGTTTCTGAATTGGTAACAGAACATGCCGATGAAGTTGATCCGGAAGAAGATCCTGAACCTGAAGATGAACCTGTTGTAGTATCTGTGATATCGTCATCACTTCCGCAACGTATCAAAATAGGAGCTGCCACCGCAGTAACACCTGCCAAACCAAGAGTTTTTAAAAAACCTTTTCTGTCTATTGTTTTCATAATATGTTTTTTTAAGGTTACTATTTGAATGATTTTAATTTCATTCTTTCAATTTCCTGTAACAAATGTATTTTGAAAAAAACAGCTTATGAAATTTATGAGGTAAACAGCAAAAATGTGTCGGTAAATGGATTTTTTTTTAAGAAATATTAAGAATAATATGATAGAAATAGCATAAAATTACCGAATAGAAATTCAGGGTGGCAAAAATTCGAAGAATTTTTGACGCGGTGGTTTTAGAGATGAATTAAAATTATTTATTCACAATTTCCATTACCACCCCTTTAAATGTTTCCCCAATCGGAATGATAAATTCCCCAATGTGAATATTGCGGTTTACAATTGTTTTAATAAGGTTTACGGGAACAATATAAGAACGGTGTACTCTTACAAAATCTTTTTCTGAAAGTTTTTCCAGAATATTTTTCATGGAGGAACGCGCGGTAATCTTGGAATGATCTGCAAGATGAATCTGAATGTAATCGTCTAAACCTTCGATCAAAATAATATCATCAAAATTAATTTTGTGAAGTTTATAATCTGCTCGGATGGAAAGATATTTTACATCAGCAGATTCACTACTCACTTTTACTTTATCCACAGCGGCTTTAAATCGTTCAAACGAAAAAGGTTTTAATAAATAGTCTACCGCATTGATACTGAAAGCTTCTACGGCATATTCAGAATAAGCTGTTGTAAAAATAACTTTTGTATTCTGAGAAATACTTTTATAAAAATCCATTCCGTTTTTGGAAGGCATTTCAATATCCAGAAAAATCAGATCAACAGGATATTTATTGAGGTGTTTCTGTGCATCGCTTTGTATATTGAAGGTCTTTTCCAGAGAAAGATTCTCAATTTTTCCGGCATAATTTTCAATAATTTTAAGAGCCAGAATCTCATCATCCAGTGCAATTGCTTTTATCATCACGTATCAGATTAAATTAATTTTTAGATCTATATCATAGGTCTCTCCGTCATCTTTTATGATAAGAGTCTGTTTTTCTCCATAAATCTGCTGCAAATGTTCAGTCGTATTTTTCAGTCCTACTTTCAGGCTGCTTTCATCCGTTATATTTTCGTTCACAATATTATTAAAAACATTAAAACTAAGAGTACCTTCCTGAATGACGACTTTCACAGAAATTTTAGAATTTTTTTCCGCATTGAAGCCATACTTAAATGCATTTTCTACAAAATTAACCAAAATGAACGGGGCAATTCTCAGTCCCTGCGTTTCCCCGATCTCGGTATAAGAAAAATCAAGACTATTGTCTGTTCTTATCAGTTGAAGCGAAATATAATCTTTTATATAGTCTATCTCCCTGTTCAGTTCCACAAAATCTTTACTGCTTTCTTGTACCACATACCGCATTACATTGGAAAGCTTTAAAATTCCTTCAGGCGTATCGTCAGATTTTAACAAAGCCAGAGAATAGATAGAATTCAAAATATTAAACAGAAAATGAGGCTGCAACTGATATTTTAAATTTAATAGCTCTGCTTTTGCCTTTAATTTTTCCAGTTCCTTTTTCTCATTGCTCCTGTAAATAAAGAATGAAGATAAAAAAGAAAAAAGAAACGGCAACAGAGAAGAAAATATCATCTGATGATAAGTGCCGTCATTTCTTTTAGGAGCAAAATTGCGAAATGGAGCCTCTCCATTCATTGGAGGTTTGGGGAAATTTCCATTTGGATCAAACATTTCAGGAGGACTCATCTGTATTTTCGGATATTCTTCCGGAAACATATTTTCCGGAGAAAAATAAGTAGGCAGAAATGCCATACATCCAAAACAGATCATTACAAAAAGTGAGAAAAGGAAAAATTTTTTTCTTCGGTAATATTCTGGAAGAAAGATTTTAAGGTTTAAATAAAAGAAAATAATAACCAGTACAAAGCGGATAAACTCTCTTTGAAATGGAGGAACCCTGAAAACCGAAAGCGTTCCGTCGAAATCCGGAGAAGAAACAATCGGGATTGTAAGAAGTAGCGGAATAAGAATAATATGCGGTAAAAGCTTTTTCATTGAACGAAATTATTAATTTGAATTCATAATTTGTGAAAAATTATTTAAAAGCAGTAATTTTTTTATTTTCATTAAAATTAATTTATTTGTCATGAAATACAAATTCTCTACTTTTACGGCATGGAACAACAATCTAAAGATCCTCTGCACGGAAAAAGACTAAATGCCATTCTTGAAGAGCTGGTAGAATATTATAACGGTTTTGAAAAACTTGGTGAAAAGATCAACATCAGATGTTTTACAGACAATCCGAGCATTAACTCTTCTCTGAAATTTTTAAGAAAAACAGACTGGGCAAGAACGAAAGTAGAAAGTTTATATCTTTTTGTACAGAGAGAAAAAAAGCGTAACGAAAGAAAAAAAGACAGATAAATATTTCTTCGGTCAATGATTTCAAAAACAGTATCTTTGTGCCGTTAATCGTGAAAGAAATCACGAAAAAAGAATAAAATATGACAATCGAAAACAATCACGTTGTAGCTGTAAAGTATATCCTACATACTATTGAGCCGGATGGAAGTAAAATTCTTGTAGAAGAAACAACAGCAGAAAATCCACTTACATTTTTGTATGGGGTAGGAATGATGATTCCAAAATTTGAACAGAATATCCACGGCTTACAAGCTGGTGATAAAGCTGATTTTACGATTAAGCCTGAAGAAGCGTATGGCGAAAGACAGCCTGATGCAATTGCTCAGTTGCCGATCGATATGTTCCAGGAAGCTGGAATTCCGCCTGTAGGAGCAATTTTACCACTATCAGACAATCAGGGAAATAACTTTCAGGCAATTGTGGTTGAGGTAACTCCGGAAGCTGTTGTGGCAGATCTTAATCACCCGATGGCTGGAAAAACGTTAGATTTCCAGGTTGAAATCTTAAACACACGTCCTGCAACAGAAGAAGAATTGTCTCACGGTCACGCTCACGGAGTAGACGGAAACGAAGCTCACTAAGAGTTTTCTCAATAAAATACGAATGTCCGGCAGAAATGCTGGACATTTTTTTGTTTAAAGAAAATTTCACACAATGAATTTTATCGAAGATAAAATTCTTGCGCCTTAAAGCATAATGATTATAATAAAACCTTGCACCTTTGCGATTACCAACAAAAAATTATTCTAAAAATTCACCGTTCACATAAAACCAGCGGTTCTGGATCATTTTAAAAGTAGATAATTCGTGATGAACATGGTTTCCTCCGTTTTCATCAGTGTAAAAAGCCTTGAATTCCACTTTATTCATGGAAGGTTTATTTACAATTTCAAGTTTTGTCCACTCATTAATTTCTCCCCATTCCTGTAAATCTTTCGTATTGTGAAACTGCCTTTTACTCGGCGAAGTGGTTTCCATCAAATATCTTCCATTCGGAATCGCAAATGCAGAAAACCTTGAGCGCATCAATGCTTCTGCAGTAGGTGCAAATTTTTCTTTTGTATGATAAGGTTTACAGCATTCTTCGTAGCTCTTTCCGGAACAGCAGGGACAGTTCATTGTTTTAAATTTTAGATTGCAAAAGTCTTAAATTCTTTTTTAACTAAGCAATTTATTTTTTTGATCTGTGAACTCTTCATCGGTAAGTACACCTTTGTCATGAAGTTCTTTTAACTTAGCCAATTGATCAATGTTAGAATTGTAATTATGCGGATTATTGGAATTGACAATTATTTGTTGATTATTTGATCTGTTTGACAAAGCCCATATTAATGCTCCTACCCAGCCTATTAATGCCCAGCCTAAGAAAAAATTCAATGCAAATATAGCACCTGCGTTGGAATGCTTTCTACTGTAAGCAATAAATGTAGGTATAAAATAAATAGGAGTGATGATTAGTAAAATAATTAATATGTGTTGCCACGAAAGGCTTAAAAGAGTTATAAATTTCATAGAAAAATTAAAGTTTTCATTGGTTAAATAATAGTACCAAATATATTTATTTTTGCTTTTATTGAAGCAAATGTATGCGAATATTTTCACTCACCTTACAAAGTTGGGATCAATAGGAGCTGACTTTAGCACTTTTGAAAAAATAAATTGCTGCCCAAGGCATTAGCCAGATTCATTTATATTTCCCACAAATCATCCGGATTTTCACAGATTTTTTCTAAGAAAAGATTTGTGCTATTTGTGAAAAACATTTGTGTTATTAGTGTTTAAATCAAAAAAAAAGCATCCAAAAATTGAATGCTTTTAAAAATTTATTTAATAAATCCCCTGTTTCTCAATAAAGGCTTAATATCCGGATCGTGTCCTGTAAAATCTCTGAATGCCTGATTCAAGTCAACAGAATTTCCTACAGACAAAATATATTTTCTGAAACGGTCTCCGTTTTCTCTTGTCAACCCTCCATTTTTAGAAATCCATTCCCAGGCGTCATTATCCAGTGTTTCAGACCATAAATAAGCATAATATCCTGCAGAATAACCACCACCCCAAATGTGTGCAAAATAAGGCGTGTGATATCTCGGAGGAACCGTTGCCAAAGTAAATCCGTGCTTTGCTAAAGATTCTTTTTCAAAATCTAAAACCGGAATTAACTGATTTTCATTCGTCACCGTATGCCAATCCATATCTAATTCAGCCGCAGAAACCAATTCAGTGGTCATATAACCCTGATTGAAAGTTGCCGCTTTTTTAATTTTATCAACCAAAGTTTGCGGAATGGGCTGTTTTGTTTCGTAATGTAAAGCGTAGTTCTTTAAAACAACAGGATCTAAAGCCCAGTGTTCGTTGATCTGTGAAGGGAATTCCACGAAATCTCTCGGTACATTGGTTCCGGAAAGCGAAGGATATTTCTGGCTGGCAAACATCCCGTGAATAGAGTGTCCGAATTCATGGAAAATAGTGGAAACATCATCATAACTTATTAAAGAAGGTTTTCCGGGAGCCGGTTTCTGATAATTGTAACAGTTTACAATCACAGGTTTTGTTCCTAATAAATAAGATTGTTCTACGAAATTGCTCATCCAAGCTCCTCCGTTTTTAGAATCCCTCGTGTAGAAATCCAGATAATAAATGGCAATGGATTTTCCGTCATGATCGAAAACTTCATACGTAACCACATCCGGATGATAAACCGGAAGATCCGTTCTCTTTTTGAAAGTTAATCCATAGAATTTTTCCGCAGCGAAGAACACGCCCTTCTCCAAAACGGTTGTAATTTCAAAATAAGGCTTTATTTCACTTTCATCAAGATCAAATTTTGCCTTTCTTACCTGTTCAGCATAAAAATTCCAGTCCCATGGTTCAACCTTGAAACCTCCTTTCTGCTGATCGATCAGATCCTGAATGTCTTTTGCTTCACGTCTTGCCGTTTCTACGGCAGGAGTCGCAATCTGATTCATTAATTTTGTTGCAGCCTCCGGCGTTTTTGCCATCTGATCCTGCAATTTCCATTCTGCGAAACTTTTTTTACCTAAAACCTGAGCTTTTTTCAGTCTTAATTTCGCTAATTTTTCAATGGTTTCTCTTGTATCGTTTCCATCCCCTTTTTCAGCTCTTGTCCATGATGCTTTGAAGAGTTTTTCTCTCGTTGCTCTGTTTTTAAGATTCTGTAAAAGAGGTTGTTGCGTTGTATTTTGTAATGCTAAAAGATACTGTCCCGGTTTTCCGGCATTTTTAGCATCAGAAGCTGCTGCAGCAATTTCATCGGCGGAAAGTCCGTCCAGTTCCTTCACATCTGTAAAGAAAACGCCTCCCTGCTTTCTCGCTTCAAGCAATTTGTTGGAATATTGCGTAGACAGTGAAGCCAGTTCCTGATTGATCTGCTTTAGTTTCTCTTTATCCGCAGAAGAAAGATTGGCTCCTGCGATTTCGAAATTCTGCTTGTAATATTGTAATAATCTTTTGCTTTCAGCGTCTAAACCGTTTTCAGAGATTGCTTTTATTCTTTTATAAAGATTTTCATTCAGATACATTTTATCAGAATGGGCTGCAAAGATCGGAGCATATTCTTCATCAAGAGCCTGTAAAGTCGGGTTTGTATTGGCGCTGGTAAGATTAGAGAATACAATGGTTGCTCTTTTCAGAACTTCACCGCTTTTTTCCAGAGCTACGATGGTGTTTTCAAAAGTGGGTGCTTCAGAATTGTTGGCGATTTTTAAAATTTCAGCGTCGTGCTGTTTCAGACCGAAATCAAAAGCGGGTTTAAAATGTTCATTTTTAATTTTGTCAAATTCAGGAGCTTCATACTGAAGTTTGCTTTTTTTCATGAAAGGATTCGATGAAAGCGATGCGTCCGGAGCTGGAACTTCCTGTTGGCTATCGGTGTTTTTCATTGTTGTACATGATTGGTTGAATGCTAATGCAGAAATTAATAATACCGATGTAATATTTTTCATAAATTAGTTGTTAATAAGGTATAAAGATACTTAAAACTTAATTCATAAAATAATAAACATGAAATCACAGACTATTTTTCTTTTTTCAGTTGTTGCACTTCTGGATTCTTGCGATAAAAATGACCGACATCATAACGGGAACGATCAGAAAAACTGGGTGGAAAAAGTAGTAACGAAAGACAACGGACCGATGAGCCATAAAGAAGTGACGGGCGATTTCGATGAAATTGAAGTTTCACAGGCAATAGAAGCTGAAATTATAAAAGCTGATTTTGAAAAGGTTGTAATTTCTGCTCCCAAAAATATTATCGATGAGGTTTTGGTGGATAACAACGGAGGAGAGCTTCATATCCATTACAAACCGGGAATCCGTGTGATGAATACCCACAATGTTTCTGCGAGAATTTATACGAAAGATTTTTCAAAATTAAATGCCAATTCTGCAGCCAGCGTTAAAGTGAAGGATAAATTTGTGCAGGATAAAATGGAACTTGAAGTTTCGAGTTCTGCAGCGGTTTCCGGAGATCTTGAAGCGAATACATTTACTATTTCCATAGACAGCAGCGGAAGTTTCGACGGAAAAATCTGGGCGGTAGATCTTGATGTGGATGCTTCATCCGCTGCAAGTCTGGATCTTTCCGGTAAAGCTAAAAATGCGGAGATCAGTGCTTCATCGGGAAGCAGTATTTCTGCCAAAGATGTTATAGTTCAGAATCTGAAAACAGATTCATCCAGCGGAGCGAGCGTAGACATCAGTGCTTCTTCTTCCATTAATGCAGAAGCATCTTCCGGCGGAAGCGTGAATGTGTATAAAAGAGGAAACGTTACCAATATCACAAAAAACGAAAGCAGTGGCGGAAGAGTGACTATTCAGTAATGCTTTGCTGAGTGAAACGCCATTGCGAATGGAAAATTAAACGTTTGAGATAAAAATCTTTGTGGAGATAGCGGTAAAATGATCACTGATTAGCTTATCTAAACCAAATGTAAGCTATTAATTTTCATCTTCATCCTCTTCATCATTAGAAGAATCTTCCCATTGCTGATTATCAAAATTAAGATTATCATACGCCAGTAATTCCTCCTCTCGCAGGAGGATTTCTTTTGTGGTAAAAAGATGGATCTCATCATCATGATCCGATTTGGCTAATTTTCGGATGGAAGCTTTATCGATGGTCATAAATCTTTGCCCGAGACGTCTCGCTGCATATTTCCGCATCCCGGTTGCATGAAGAACGTCGACTGCCATATCTACGGCGGTTCCCAGAGTTTCGCGGTAGATATTATTAATTCCGCTGTTCAAATATTCATAAGAATCTATTCTGTTTTTGGCACGCACAAAGATTTTTACCTGTGGATAATTTTCTCTTACAATATCGGCGACAAATTTATTGTCATCGGGATTATCAAGACACAGCACCAGAATTTCTGCATCTTCAATTCCTGCTGCGCGTAAGGTAGGAATTTTTGTGGCATCTCCATAATACACCTTAAAACCGTAGCTTCTCAATAATTTCACACGGTCAGAATCTCGATCCAAAACCGTTGCCGGAATTTTATTGGCTTTTAAAAGCCTTCCCACCGTACTTCCGAAATGTCCGAATCCTACAATGATGATTTTCTTTTGCTGAATATTACCGTCCAGAATATTAAAATCATTATCGGGATCAGGAACTTCTTTTATGAATCTCGGAGTAATAAGTTTATCATTAATAATTAATAAAAAAGGTGTGATGCACATGGTAATTGCTGTTACAGCCATCATCTGCGCATTGAGTTCAGAAGGCAGAAGATAAAGACTTGAAGCATAATTAATGAGGACAAAAGCAAATTCTCCCACCTGCGAAAGCGCAAAAGCATAAAACATGCTTTGTGGAGTATCTATTTTGAAAAACTTTCCGATAAGAAATAAAACAAGGAATTTTATGGCTAAAACTGCAAACACGGTGGTGAAAATAAAGGTAGGATCTTTCTGAATGACGTTAAAATTCATCGTGGAACCTACACTTACAAAAAATACGGCAAGCAATAGTCCTTTGAAGGGATCAATCTGTGCTTCCAGTTCGTGGCGGAATTCGCTGTTGGCTAACATGACTCCTGCAAGGAAAGCTCCTAAAGCGGGAGATAAACCAATAGCTACCATGAGTTCTGAAACTCCGATGACCAGAAATAGGGAAGAAGCCGTTAAAAGCTCCGACATTCCGGATTTTGAGACATATCTTAAAAAAGGAACAAAAACATACCGCCCCAGTAAAATTAAAATAACCACTCCCAAAATAACGGTCGCGAACTGCATCCATTCCGGAAGAGTCTGTATGAGTACCTGAATTTCGTTATCGTGATGTCTGGATTTGTAATTGGCAATCAGCGGAAGAATCGCCAAAATAGGAATCACCGCAATATCCTGAAACAGCAAGGTGGAAAATGAAGCTTCTCCGGCTAATGTTTTTAAATTGTTTTTTTCCTGTAAAGTCTGCAGTACAATTGCTGTAGACGATAACGCAAAACACATGGCAACGGCTATGGCTTTGTCGATTTTCCAGCCTGCCCAGATAAATACGAGAAATAGCAGGGAAATCGTTAAAAGCATCTGCGTTAAGCCGAGTCCGACAATTTTCTTCCGCATATCCCAGAATTTTCGGGGTTCAAGCTCCAGACCGACTAAAAACAAAAGCATGATGACCCCAAATTCACTGGCGTGCATAATGTCGTTAACATCGTTTCCCGTTAATTTTAAAACATAAGGACCAATGATAATTCCGCCTGCAATATATCCGATGACAGAACTTAGCCCGAATTTTCTCGCCAGCGGAACCATAATGATGGCTACGCCTAAGAAAATAAGTGTGTTCATTGCTAAGCTTGTTTCCATAAAATTTTTATTGGTTGAGAAGTTCTACAAACTGCTGTTTGTGTACGATAATTTCTTTTTTTGAGAGCTTGTTGGCTTCGTAAACGATTTTGATATTTTTGATGTTTGCCTTAAAAACATTCAGCGATACGATAAGTCCGCTGATCAGCTCCTCTACGGTAAACTGATAGGTTCCTTCCTTGCTGAACGATCTTTCTTTTCCGCCTGTGGTTACCAGAATGTAAACCTCTTTTCCCTCCAAAGGATTGTGATGATCTTCTTTAAGCCAGTCGCGGTCGAAAACTTCATCGATCCAGAGTTTTAACAAAGGCGGCATTCCGAACCAGATGAGTGGAAACTGGAAAATAAAACGGTCGTAATTTTTTATTCTTTTTCTTTCCCTGAAAGCGGCAATATGAAAATTAGGATACTCTTCGTAAATATCCCGCAGGGTAAAATGCTGATGACGGACATAGAAATTAATGAGCTCTGCATTCGAGTTGGAATGCTCTAAATAAGGGTGCGCAAAAACTACCAACGTCTTCTTCATAAACCTGTTTTACGTAAATATAATGAAAAATTTTTGAAGTAAAAACAGAAATTAGCCGGATTTATTAATTTTTAATATTAAAATTGATGATTTATGTTATTATAAATTATTATTAATGACGGAAAAATTATTTTTTTGTAATACTTATTTTAACGTTTAAAATATTTAAAAGTATAGTTCAAAACATTTAATAAATGATTACAAATTTTTACAAAAAAAATCGGTCATTTGACCGATTTATATTTACTGTATACGTTACGAATTGTCTTTTCTATTAAGACATAAAAACTTTTTTACAGGGCATAAAAAGCAATTCCTTCGTAATTATAATTAGAATATGACTGAAAAGAAGTTGTATAATAATGATCTCCTCTCTTTCTTCCGAAATATTGATAGACCGGGCGACTGCCACTTACCTGTGATGGATAAGCATAAAATTCTATGCCTTCTGATATGTAACCAGCAGGAGCTCCAGGTGCTGTTGTATAGTAATGATCAGTTCCATTCCAATATCTATAGATTGGAACTGTGCTTGGTGCCTTGTAATTATATGCTCTGAAGTCTACGCCTTCATATCCGTATCCGCCATAGGCTCCGGCAGTTTTCGTATAAAAATGATCTGTCGTACTTTGATTGTAATATCTGTGGATATCGATTGGAACATATTCCATCTGAACTTGGTTATCAATTAAATACTGATCGATGTAAGCTTTTAAAGACGCTTTTTTAATCGGATCATCTACAAGATCATATAATTTCAGCACTCCCTGCTCAGCAATATCTACAAATACAGAATTTTCAGGTGTACATGAACTTTGCCAGTTAGCAATGTTTACACTGGGAGTAGATTGATCCATACTTATGGTTCCTAATAAAGATTTTGTCGGATCTCCTCCGTAAGATCTGTAAGATAACGTTCTGTTAAAGTTCTTGGATGCAGAAGACGTATCGACATTATTGTTAACATTGATATTAAATATGTTTAATGCACTTACTTTCACTCCCACTTCAGAAGCATTTTTTCTGTTTTCATTTGTGGTTTCGGAACGAAACATTACATCAAGCTTTCCTCCTGTATAAATATCTGTAAGGATGTGTGTCCCATAGTACTGTACAATTTCTTGCGGAGTCATGGTCTGTACTGCCTGAGTAAATTGAGGGGTTAAATAGTTTTTTAAGTTACTAGCTGTAGGAGTTTTGAATTTATACCTTTTTTGTTTAATTAAAAGATGATAACT
Organism: Chryseobacterium sp. C2(2020); assembly: GCF_014218915.1. Lineage (NCBI taxonomy): Bacteria > Pseudomonadati > Bacteroidota > Flavobacteriia > Flavobacteriales > Weeksellaceae > Chryseobacterium > Chryseobacterium sp. C2(2020). The sequence continues at coordinate 66,459 of NZ_JACLCT010000017.1, read as the reverse complement.
CCCATAGATGTATTTCCCATCAAATTTATTATTGCTTGTTAAAGATCCATTGAAAGAAGCGGTTATGGATTGCTTAAATAATGAAAATGTTCCACCTAAATCTACTTTGGTTGTCACATTTTTTGCATATTCGTATGCATTCTCACCATACTTTTCCTTATAATCCTGGAAAGGAGTCGGTGTACTCTCAATGTCATTAACGAGTTGGTAAACATCTATTACCTGATTACCTGTGGAACTTTCAACAGCATAACTTTTCGTTACGTCGTATCCTGAACCAAGATAGCTGTATTCCGAAGTATACTTTGCTGATAATGATTTGGCAGATTTGCTAAGATTTGGACTTTCATTTGTTTCCTCCAAAATTTCATTTGTACTACATGAAAGTACCCCTAAAAGAAGCATTGCTGCAGGAGCGAGCCTTAAAGTTTTTCTCATAAAAATATTTTTTATCAGCTGCAAAAGTATCACCTCTTTTATGAAGAAAAAACTTGTGTATTACCTAATATTTTATATCACAAAAAAGTGAGGTTTACTACAGAAAGAATGAATACTTTATAAAAATTGTATCATTCTTTCAAAAAAATTTAAACAGACTCTTATGATAAAAAAAATCGGTCATTTTTTGATCGATTTTTTATTGTATGTGTTCATTTCGATTTAAAAACAGAGGAATTTAAAACAAAAACTAAAATTCTACCATCCTCCTGAAGCACCACCGCCTCCGAAACTTCCGCCTCCTCCGAAGCCGCCAAAACCGCCTCCTCCTCCGCCGGAACTTCCACCACCAAATCCACCGCCGCCAAAGCTGCCTGGAAAAGGGAAAAATCCACCCGGATAGTTTCTGCGACCTCTTCTGGAAAGGATCACATCGTCATCATCATAATTTCCACCGCCTTTTCCTCCTCCTTTGTTTCCGAAAAGGATGGCAATAATGATGAAGATAACAAATGCAATAATGATAATTTTAAAAATACTTCCGTCTCCATTTCCGCTTTCACGATTGTTCAAAGGTTTAAATTTCCCCTGAACCGCTTCCATAATTGCCGATGTTCCTCCGTTGATACCTTCGTACCACTCGCCTTGCTTAAAATGGGGGGTAACAATATAGTCTAAGATCTGTCCTGCAACAGATGCGGTAAGGTATTGTTCCACCGCTCTTCCCTGTTGGATAGCCATCGTATGATCTTCCGTTGCAATAAGAAAAACGATTCCGTTATCCACATCTTTTTTTCCGATCCCCCATTTCTCGCCAAACATCGTTGCCAGAAAATTAATGTCTTCTCCTTTTGTGGAAGGAATAATAACCACTTCAATCTCTGTAGAGGTAGAATCTGCAAATGCGATCAGTTTTTTATTAAGCGCATCTTTTTCCTCCTGCTTCAGAAGATTGGCATCATCATAAACAGGATACAGAACGTCTGGTTTTGGGGGAATGGTATATTGTGCCGATACAAAAGTGTAAAAGCATACCAGTAAAAATGAAAAAACTATTTTAAGAGAACGTAATTTCATTAGGAAGTTCGTTGTGGTTTTCTCCTGTTACAGGAAAATATTTTTTTAGTTCCAGACCGGTTTCCAGAATTCCGCTTTTTAAAGCCTGATAATAATTTCCTTTGGCAAATTCAGACGTAATATAGTCGTGCAGATGATCCCAGTAAGATTGGCTTACTTTTGCATGAATTCCTGTATCTCCTATGATGGTAAGATATTTCTGTTCGAAATTGACATGAAAAAGCACCGCATTTTTTTCTTTGGTTTTGTTCAGACATAACTCTTCAAAAACTTTGAAAGCAATTTTTGCATTGTCTTCATCTGTATTGGAATCGATATGCACTCTGATCTCGCCGGTAGAATGCTCTTCTGCTGACTGAATAGCTTCCACAAGGGAAGCTATCTGCTGATTTGTTAAGAAACTGGTTGCCATTATTCTGAGAATACTTCAGGTGCCTTTTCTGCTCCTGCTTCCGCTTTGAACAAAGGTTTTTCTTTAAAGTTGGTGAAATTCGCCAGAATATTATTCGGGAATTGCTTTATAGAAACATTATAATCTTTTGCTGCATCATTGTAGTAAACAGTTTCTGTTCTGATGCTGTTTTCTATCGCGATATATTCTCTCTGGAAATTAATGTATTGCTGATCTGCTTTTAAATTAGGATAAGATTCCACCACTGCCATCAATCTGCTTAAAGCTCCGGATAATTCTCCCTGTGCAGCCTGAAATCTGGCAACATCCTGCTCGGTCATATTGGTAGGATCAATATTGATGGAAGTTGCTTTAGAACGTGCCTCAACAACTTTCGTTAAGGTTTCCTGCTCGAATTTGGAATAAGATTTTACCGTTCTTTCAAGATTCGGGATAAGATTTGCTCTTTTCTGATAAACTGTTTCTACGTTAGACCATTTTGCATTAACCGTCTGTTCTTTGTCTACAAAGCTGTTGTAGCCGTTTTTGCCCCAGAAGAAAATAACTGCGACAATAATAAGAAGAGCGATACCAATAGTTCCTGCGCTCAGACAACCTTTATTTTTCATAGTTTGAATTTTTTTAATATGTTTTGTGCTAACCAAATATACAAATTATGTGCTAATTTTGTAAAAATTTATTTTAATGACAACAATTGTGGTGGCAATGGGAGAGAAGAACGAAATTGGTTTTGAAAATCAGTTGCTTTGGCATCTTCCGAAAGATCTGAAACACTTTAAAGAAATCACTTCGGGGCATCCGGTGATCATGGGAAGAAAGACATATGAAAGTATCGGGAAACCGCTTCCCAACCGTACCAATATTGTTGTGTCCAGAAAAACCGACTGGTTTGAAGAAGGAATTTTAATCGTCGGAAGCATTAAAGAAGCCGTAAAATTCGCTAAAAAAATAGATGAAGAAATTTTCATCATCGGAGGCGGGAAAATCTATGAACAGACAATAGATATTGTTGATAAACTGGAAGTAACTTTAGTAAAAGCCGATCTTGAAGCCGATACTTTCTTTCCAAAGATCGATCCAAGGATCTGGAAAAAAACAGACGAAATCTGCCATGAAAAAGACGAAAAAAACCAGTATGATTTTTGTTTTCAAACGTTCGAAAGAGTTTAATGTTTAAAGTTCTCAGTTCAGGATTTAATACAAAACTTTAGACGCTGAACCTTAAACTTTGAATCTTAAATTTCTTATCTTTGCACTTCTAAAATTTAATAATGAATAAATATATAAAAATTGCAGTTGCGGCGGTTCTTATTCTTTTAGGACTGTATATGATGTTCTTTACGAGAAACTTAGGCTGGGGAATCGTTGTGTTCCTTCTGGCTGCAGCACCTATTCTGCTTTTCTTTAAAAACGAATACATTCTTTTGGCTTTCTGGCAATTAAGAAAGCAGAATATGGAAAAAGCAGGAGAGTGGCTTAAAAATATCACAGATTACAAAAACCAGCTTCATAAAACGCAGTATGGATATTTCCATTATTTAATGGGATTAACTCAAGCTCAGGATCATCCTACAAAAGTAGAACCTTTCATGAAAAAAGCTTTGGAATATGGTCTTAACATGAAGCATGACAGAGCTATGGCAACTTTAAATCTTGCAGCAGCAGCAATTTCTAAAGGAAGAAAACAGGAAGGGCAAAAACTTCTGGACGAAGCAAAACGATTAGACAGCGCAGGAATGATGACCGACCAGATCAAGATGATGAAGGAGCAACTGAAAATGCCAACGATGCAGAAACATATGCATAACCCGAATATGAGAAACAGAGGTAAATTCTTTTAATGAATAACTCCAGTAAAAATAACAAAAGCATCTAATTTTTTAGGTGCTTTTTTGTTATCAATAGGGACGGGCTTTAGCCCGGCTTTTGGGTGCGAAGTTGACAGCTTCAGCCAAATAAATCGGCAGTTACATCTCAGAGTTATTCTCATACCCGTAAAATTTCGGGATCTGCCAATGATATTTCACGGCTAAAGTTCTTATGGAAACAATTAGTAGGATCGTGAAAATCTGAACGATAGTATATGTTAAAGTCGTAAATTTTGTCAATAGTAAAAAGGCGGAACCTCCCACAATGCAGGCGGTTGCATAAATTTCTTTCCTGAAAATTAAAGGAATTCTGTTGAGCAATATATCCCGGATAATTCCACCGAAACAACCTGTAATTGTTCCCAATCCGATACAGATTAATGGATGAATATCTGCATTTAAACCTTTCTGAACACCAATAATGGTAAATAATCCCAGTCCGAAACTGTCAAAAATAAATAAAGTTACCCTGAAATTTTTTTCAAAAGATTTAAAAATCATGGTGAAAATACTGGTCAGAATAATCAATGCGCACGTAAGCAGATCATGCATCCAGAAAACCGGAATATCAAGCAGAAGGTCTCTCACGGTTCCACCGCCAACAGAAGTTACAAAAGCAATAATCAGCACGCCGAAAGGATCGAGCCGCTTTTGCATCGCCGCAAAACTTCCCGACATCGAAAATGATATCGTTCCCAAGACTTCTATGGCAAAATTGAACTGTTCGTGCATGTTTTATGGGTAATGAGTAATTGGTAATAAGTAATATGATTATAGTGTTGTATTTTGAGATAATTTAAATTTATAAGCAGTCATTACTTTTACCAATTCATCACATTCTGATCTTAAATTTGAGATTTTTCCGGGATCTAAATATTCCAGCTCATCAATTATTTCTAACCAGAATTGAGTCTCATCAATTTCTTCTACAACAATGCAAATTTTAGCAAATCTTTCTTTTTCGGATCTTGCTCTCGCAACTGCTCTGTAATTAGCAGCTACAGAAGTTGCTGATCTTATAATTTGTTTTCTGATTATTGAAAGATCATCAGAATAAGGTAATGGTGATAACGATTTAATAATCGAAATCGAAAAATCTTTAGTTCGATCTTTAAATAACTGATTAAAATCCATAGTTGTAAAAATTACTCATTACCCATTACTCATTACTTATAATTGCACTCTCACCGAATCCGGAACCAAAAGCTCATATTCTCCGCCGTGATTGATGATTTCCCTTACAATGCTGCTGCTGATGAAAGACTTTCCTGAAGAGGTCAATAAAAATACCGTTTCCAGTTTTTTGTGGGCTAAAGTTCTGTTGGTGTGGGCAATGGCTTTTTCAAACTCAAAATCGGCAGGATTTCGTAAACCTCTGATGATATATTGTGCATTTTTTTCAAAGCAGTAATCAACGGTTAATCCTTCAAAATAATCTACTTCCACGTTTGGGAATTCTGCAACGGAATTCTGGATGAATTCCATTCTTTTCTCCAGCGGAAACATATATTTTTTCTGGGAATTCTGCCCGATCGCAATTATCAGTTTATCAAAAAGCGGTGCCGCTCTTTCTATAATATCATAATGTCCTAAAGTAATCGGATCGAATGACCCCGGAAAAACAGCAATTTTCATGCGTATAAAAGTTATAAGTTATAAATTATGAATGATGAGGGTAGAAATATAGAATGCTAAACTTCCAGCTTCTATCCTCAATCTTCCATCCTTTTAATTTTTTTGTAAAGCTTTTTCAACCTCGTTTCCACAAAGATCTGTAATAGAAATTCCGTAGATTTTTGCCTGCTGCGGAAGAATACTTGCAGGAGAAAATCCGGGGTTCGTATTCATTTCCAGCATATAAGGAATTCCGTCCATCAGAATATATTCACTTCTTGAGAAACCACTCATCCCAAGAGAATTGTAAGCTCTTTTTGCGATTTCTTCTACGCGGATTCTTGTTTCATCGTCGATTCTTGCAGGGGTAATTTCCTCAGAAGCCCCTTCGTATTTGGCTTCATAATCGAAAAATTCGTTGGTAGGAACGATTTCTGTAATTCCCAGAACAATTGTTTCTCCTTTATAATCGATTACTCCTACGGAAACTTCCATTCCGTCAAGAAAACTTTCAATTAATATTTCATCATCTTCTTTGAATGCAATTTCAGTTGCAGCAAGGAATTCAGCCTTTTCTTTCACTTTAGAAATTCCCAAAGATGATCCCGACTGATTGGGTTTCACAAAAACAGGCAAGCCAAGAGTTTCTATAATCTCATTAACCTTAATTTCTTCTCCTTTTCTTAAATAAACACTCTTCGCAGAAGGAATTCCGTATTTTGAAAGTACCGCTAAAGTATCTTTTTTATTGAATGTTAAAGCACTCTGATAAAAATCGCATCCCGTGTATTTCTGTCCGATCGCGTCCCAGTACGCCTGAAGAATTCCGTTTTCGCCCGGTGTTCCGTGGATGATATTGAAACATACATCAAATTTCAATGGGGCATTGTTATCTAAAGTCACAGAAAAATCTCCTCTGTTTATGGGGAATTTCTGCTCATTTTCGCCTAAAAAATACCATTCATCTTTCAGGATAACTACTTTATATACATCGTAAAGATTTCTGTCTAAGGAATCGTAGATTAATTGTCCGCTTTTCAATGATACAACATATTCGTCTGAATAGCCTCCCATCACTACGGCAACTTGTTTTTTGCTCATTTTTGTTTAGTATCAATTAAGGCAAATTTAATGATTTTATACAACGCGTAAACCTAAAACCTGAAATTTTAAAATCAAAAGTGAAATGTGTTAAATTAAAAGCACATTCTAAAATTATTAGTTATATTTGCTGTCTAATTATAGTCATTTTAAGTATGCTTAAATCACTTTTCAATTGGAAAGTTTTACTGAACTTAGTCGTAGCCATCGGTGTTTTTGTGGGGTTGGTTTGGCTTACGTTTCGTTGGTTAGAATATCATACCAATCATGGTCAGGAAATTCCCGTTCCAAATATTGTTAATAAAACTGTACAGGAAGCCATCAAAGTATTGGATGATTCGGGATTGGAATATGAAGTAGATAGTGCTGAATATAATCCTAAATACAGACCTTTTCAGGTGTTACAGGTGTACCCGGTTCCGGGTTCCCGTGTAAAAGACGGAAGAGCAATTGTTCTAAGAGTAAATCCAAGAACCTGGGCTAAAGTTGAGGTTCCGGATGTAATCAATAAATATTCAGGTCTTGCTTTCCAGCGTCTGGAACAGGTGGGTCTGAAAGTTGGAGACACCATCTTCGAGCCAAGTATTCAGAAAGATGCAGTTATCCGAATTTTATATAACGGAAATGAAGTAAAACCAAAAACAAAACTGGCAAGATTTTCTGTGGTGGATGTCGTTATTGGTTCAGGACCATTACGAAACATTGCGATTCCTAATGTTGTAGGATTAACAGTGAAAGAAGCGAGACAGGTTATTGCGAGAAGTATGTTTGAAGTGGGACTTGTGGATCATGAAGACGGAAGCAAGGACGAATCCGATGTTATCTATTATCAGGATCCTGCAGCCGGAGATGTCCGGGATCAGGGAATGCAGATCGATCTTTGGGCAAGTAAGAAAACACTGGCTGAACTGAGTGCAAAAATCGAACAGCTGAATTCTACCTACAGAATGAAAGTAGACACCGCTCTGCCTCCGATCCAGTATCAGGAAATGCCTTCGCGTCAGGAACCGTCACAGGATATTCCTCCGCCGCCTGTAACTCCGAGAAGAGAAAATCCTAAACCATCTACAGATGCAATAAAGACAGATGCTTCTAGAAGTACAGTAAAATCAACGACATCAGTAACCGAAAATAAACCAAAAACTACTACTACCAATACAGGTAGTAGTTCTGGTAATAATACATCAGCAAATAAAACTGTTGCGACCACTCCTGCAAAACCTGCAGAAAAGCCGAAAGCTAAAAAGGTTGTTGTAGAATAAAAAAGTAAATATTATAAAAAATACAGGCTTCAACTTTCATTATGTTGAAGCCTTTTGTATAAAAGATAAAACAATGGCAGAAGATAACGAAGATTTTTTGGACGAAGAATTATTAGATCAGAACAGTATTGATAATCTTGATATTGATGAGGAAAATAAAGGACTGTATGAACACCTTAACATCACGGTTGATAAAAGTCAGGAACCATTGAGAATCGACAAGTTTCTGTTGATTTTCCGTCAGAATTCTTCCAGAAATAAAATTTCACAAACCTGCAGAGCGGGAAATGTTATTGTGAATGGTGTTGCGGTAAAACAGAATTACCGTGTAAAACCCGGAGACCAGATTTCTGTACTTTTGGCACATCCTCCGAGGGAAAATGTTATCATTCCGCAAAATATTCCTATCAATATTGTATACGAAGATGATGATCTTATCGTTGTAGATAAAGATCCGGGAATGGTAGTACATCCGGGATTCGGAAACTGGGACGGAACCTTGGTGAATGCTTTGGCGTATCATTTCGAACAGAATGGCGAAAAATCTGATCTCGACAGGGTAGGACTGGTGCACAGAATTGATAAAGACACTTCCGGATTATTGGTGATTGCAAAAAATGAATATGCACTGAGCTTTCTGGCAAAGCAATTCTTCGACAGAAAAACCAAAAGATTGTATTGGGCATTCGTTTGGGGAAATGTACAGAATGATGAAGGTACAATAAGAGGTCATATCGGGCGTCACCCGAAAAACAGGATGCAGATGCATACGTATGAAGACGGAAGCCAGGGAAAGCATGCCGTAACGCATTACAAGGTTTTAGAAAGATTTAAATACATGACCTGGGTAGAATGTAAGCTGGAGACGGGAAGAACCCATCAGATCAGAGCACATTTCAAACATATCGGTCATACGCTGTTTAATGATGAAAGATATGAAGGACATACGCCTCTCCGTGGAGTGAATCTTCCTAAGTATAAGCAGTTTATAAAAAATGTCTTTGAGATTTTACCCAGACATGCGCTTCATGCCCATACTTTAGGATTTATACATCCCACTACCAAGAAGGAATTATATTTTGAAAGCCCAATGCCGAAAGATATGGCGGATGCTGTAAAAAAATGGAGAAATTATTTAGAAAACTAAAAATATATTGAGAATTTTTTTATATTTGTTGAATTGAAATCAAGATTTGTTATGAGAAAACTATATGCTATCGTATGTTTAGCTCTTTTGTCAAATGCATACAAAGCACAAGAAACTTTACCGTACTATCAACAATATCTTTTAGACGGTGAGTTTTTGTTCAACCCGGCACAATACGGAAAGACCGACTATGTGCAGCTTAATCTTAACTATCAGCAGCAATTTTCGAAGTTCAGTGAGTCTCCAAACGTTCAGTCGGTAGGGATCAACGCGAACATTTTTGATAGAGTGGGAGCAGGTTTATCTGTATTCAGAGACAGCAACGGCCCTATTTCTGCAGGTGGTATTACAGCGGGTGCTTCATATTTTATTCCTCTTAGCAGCGACGGAGACAGAAAAGATCAGTTCTCTTTCGGTACAAGCGTTAGCTTCTACAACATGAATTTTGATTATTCAAAGATTAACACGCAGGATGCTTCAGATCCATTATTGCAGGGAAGTGAAAGTAATATCTTCATGGCTTATGCAAACTTCGGAGCACAGGCAACTTACAAAAATATTTTCGCAGGAGTTTCTGTTAACGATATTGCTCTTACCAATGATGAAGCGATCGTAAACGGACGTGAGCCTTCTCCAATTAAGTTCTTCTTAAACTTAGGGTATGACTGGCATGTAGGTGATAACATCTATTTCACACCTTCAGCTTTAATCAACCTGAACACAAACTCTACAAGAACGATTGATTATAACTTAATGGCAACGTTCTTTAACGATATCAATGCTTTCTCTTTCGGGGTAAGCTACAGATCTGTTCAGAACAGATTCGACAGTCAGCAATTACAAATCGCTCCGGTTGTAAAAGTAAGATTCAACAAATTCATGATTGGAGCTACTTACAACTTAGGTTTGTCTGATATTCAGGAATATGGAGGAAACAGCTTCATGATCGGGTTAGGATATAACTTCGATAACTTCATTAACCACAGAGGTTATAGATATTAATTGATTTAATTTAAATAAATTTGAGCTCTGAATTTTTTCAGGGCTTTTTTTTATGATTTACATTCACATTCCGTTTTGCAGGCAAAAGTGCAGCTATTGCAATTTCCACTTTTCAACATCTTTAAATTTTAAGGATGAAATGCTGGCTGCGATGAAGAAAGAAATCTTTCTCCGAAAAAATGAATTGCAAAACAAAAACTTACAGTCACTCTATTTTGGTGGCGGAACACCTTCCATTCTTTCGTCGGATGAAATCAAATCTTTAATTGATGAGGTATTAAAACATTTTACTTTTGAAAAGGATATCGAAATTACTTTAGAAGCGAATCCTGATGATCTGGATAAAAACTTCCTGAAAGGACTGTCGGAATCTCCGATAAACAGATTATCAATCGGGACCCAAAGTTTTTTTGAAGAAGATCTGAAATTAATGAATCGGGCACACACTGCAAACGAAGCCGAAGATTCCATCAAAAGAGCGCAGGATTTTGGTTTTGAAAATTTAAGCATTGATTTAATTTACGGTTCGCCAACTTCCAATCTGGAAATCTGGAAAGAGAATTTAAATAAAACCATTGCGCTTGAAGTTCCGCACATTTCTTCTTATGCTTTAACGGTTGAGCCAAAAACCGCTTTAGAAAACTGGATCTCAAAAGGAAAAGTAAAAAGCCCGAAGGAAGAAGAACAGAACAGAGAATTTTACTACTTATCGGATTTTCTGAAAGATAATGGTTTTGAACATTATGAAGTTTCCAATTTTGCCAAACCCGGATTTTACTCAAGACACAATTCTTCCTACTGGAAATATAAAGAATATCTTGGAATTGGTCCTTCTGCACATTCTTATAACGGCTTCGATGTGAGAAGCTGGAATGTCGCGAACAATCAGCAGTATATCAAAAAATTAAACTCAAATCTACTGGCAAAGGAAGAAGAATTCCTCTCGCAAAACGATCAGTTTAATGAAATGATCATGATCGGCTTGCGAACAATATGGGGCGTTGATCTGGGAAGCTTAAAGGAAAAATTTAATGACAGCATTTTAGAACATTTTCAGAATGAAATCAAATCAAAGCTTGAAGAAGGAATTCTGGTAACAGAAAATAACCACCTGAAAATTCCGGAAAAACACTGGTTTATGGCAGACGGAATTGCTTCGGATCTGTTCATCGTCTAAAATGGAAATCTAAAGTCGGGAGTCGGAAGAACGGTTTGTGAAAAACTTGTAACATCCATCTTCCTGCATCCAACAATTTCACTATTTTTGTATAAAATTTCAGCTCAATTTTGAAAACTAAAAAGCAGGATTATTCGCATCTTTCCCCAAAACAGCCTATCGGAATTTTCGATAGCGGAGTGGGCGGACTTACGGTTGCCAAAGAAATAAAAAGACTTCTTCCAAACGAAGATCTGATCTATTTTGGTGACACCAAACATCTTCCGTATGGTGAAAAATCGAAGGAAGCGATTATCGAATATTCTACAAAGATCACCAATTTTCTGTTGGAGCAAAACTGTAAAGCCATTGTTATTGCCTGCAATACGGCAACGGCAAATGCGCTGAATGAAGTGATGCAGTCTGTTGCAGGAAAAGTTCCTGTGATTGACGTAATTAATCCGGTTGCAGAAAAAGTTTCCTATGAAATCCATAACAATGTGGGCGTCATTGCAACGAAAGCTACTGTGAATTCGGGGTTGTATAAAAAAAGCATCAGAAAGCACAATAAATGGATCAAGGTGGATGAACTGGCAACACCTTTATTGGTTCCTGCTATTGAGGAAGGTTTTAAAAATCACCCGATTACCCACGCAATTATATACAATTATCTGAGCAATAGTAAATTAAAAAATATTGAGACTTTAATTTTGGGTTGTACGCATTATCCGTTACTGATAGATGAAATCAAGCAATATTACGGAAACCGTGTCCGTGTGATTGATTCTCCGAATATTGTCGCCAATCATTTAAAAATCATTCTGGATAAGTATCATCTGCTGAATGAGCAGAATCCGAAACCGAATTACCATTTCTATCTTTCGGATTTAACGAAAAACTTCGAAAAAATCTCAAAAAAATTCTTCGGGAAAACCATCGATTTGGAATTAAAAGTATTATAAAAAACAAAAGCTGTCTCAATTTGAAACAGCTTTTTCTATAGAAGATTCTTTAACGCAAAGATTTATTTTTCAAAGTTTATTTTTAGTGAGCTAAGAATTAATCAATTGAAAATTGATTTTATAAAGCATACTTCATAAGCGACTTTGTCGCCACTCTTTGCTCTCTTAAATAATTTCGGGGATTATATTAATCTTTGCATTTAAATAAATTAAATTTCCAAAATTACGTGCTGTCTTTCCAGTCTTCTTTTCGGGGTATGAACCGGCTGGTTTTTATCTTCTTCAGACTTTACGCCAATCACTACTGCAAAAACACTTTCGTATTTTTCGTTCTTTAAAATCGCATCATATTTTTCGGTTTCAATTCCTTCCATCGGAGTAGAATCTATTCCCATATCTGCACACGCAGAAAGCAAAACGCCCAATGAAAGATAAACCTGATGTTTCAGCCACGATCTGATCTCCGCTTCTCCTTTCGGTTTTACAAAAGTTTTATAATAAGTTACCGAACCTTCCGGAAGATTTTCTTCAATCTGCTTTTCAAAATCTTCAGGATTTTTAAGTGCCTGAAAAACGATAAGCTGACTTCCGTCCAGAACTTTTTCTTTGTTAAAATAAGAGGCTTCGGCAAGCTTTGATTTTGTTTCCGGTTCCGATACAAACACAAAATTCCATGGCTGACTGTTAATGGAAGATGGACTTAAATGCAGAATTTCTTTAAGCTGCTGAATCTGCTCTTCACTTATTGTACCTTGAGGATTATACTTTTTTACGGTATATCTCGATTTCATTTTTTCTAAAAAGCTCATAATTTTTATACTATATTTTTTATAGTTGCAAAATTAATGTATGTTTGATATATTTGCAATAACGGTCTAAAATGATAGTATGAAAAAAATGTATTCCATAGATAATAAAGAATATCCGTGCTGTACAACAGTTACCATGAGATTTATCGGCGGAAAATGGAAAGCTGTGATTTTGTTTTATCTGATTGATGGGGCAAAAAGATACAACGAGCTAAGAAAATTAATTCCCACAATTACAGAAAGAACGTTAAGTTTACAGTTGAAACAGCTTGAAGAAGATCATATTATCGACAGAAAGGTGTACACAGAAAAGCCGCCTTTAATGGTGGAATACACTTTAACGGATTTTGGGAAAACGTTGCTTCCTCTTTTAAAAGAAATTGCAAAATGGGGTGAAAGTGCGGTTGTTTCTTCTGAAAAAGTAAAAATTATTTAAAACAAAAAATCAGGAAAATTATTCCTGATTCTGTATTTCTGTAGTCTCTTCTTTATTCGGTTCAAAAAAGCTGAAGCTTACATTGCCGTATTTTCGGGTGTCGATTAAATTCGGGTGATCAAATTTCATTCGGCTCTGGTGTTCTATCACTAGAATTCCGTTTTCCTTCAGGTATTTATTGTTTAAAACCAGAGAAATAATTTCCTGATATTTCTTTTCTTCCATTTCGAAAGGAGCATCAGAGAAAACAATTTCAAAAGATTTTTTGTTTCTGAATTTCTTCAGCCAGTCGAAAACATCACCCCGCTGAACATTCACCTGCAGACTGAATCCAAGTTCAGAAGCGGTAGAATTAAGAAAAGACGTATGTTTCGGATTCATTTCTACGGACGTAATATCCTGACATCCTCTTGAGGCAAATTCAAACGAAATAGAACCGATTCCCGCAAAAAGATCCAGCACGGAAACCGACTGCATATCGTAGGTGTTTTCCAGAATACTGAAAAGTGCTTCTTTGGCAAAATCCGTAGTCGGTCTTACATCAAAATTCTTCGGAGCGGCGATTTTTTTGGCTTTCCATTTGCCGGATATGATTCTGTACATAATTGATAGATTTTAGATTGTAGGTAAAAGATTGCAGATAAACTAAAACCTGCTATCTGATCTTCTGCAACCTAATTTAATATAAAATTTTTAGAAGGAATATTATCAAATACAATTTTCAGATTCTTTACGAATTTCTGAAGCTCCGAAATAAACGTCTCATTTTCAGTAGTTTCTCCGTACGCGTAGAAATTGGTCTCATTGATTCCGAAACCGATCTTGCTTAACGTAAACATCACGAAATAAAGAAAATCCACTTCAGAATTAACGTCCAGATTGTTGTATAAAATAATTTTTTTGTTGTCTATCGCGAAAAACTCACATTGGTTATGATACAGGTTGATGTGAATTTCTTTGCTGTTTTTATTATTGATGGAATTTAAAAACTTTTCACCGGAAAAATTAAACTGAACAGGCAGTGCGAGTTCTTTAATCTTTTTGTAAAAATGCTTCGGGAATGTATAATAAAACTGAATTTTAAACTTTTCATTAATCGAAAGCATCAGTTCTTCTTTTTCTTTATCCACAGGAGCGTTGAAAGCGATAAGATCGAATCCGGCTTCATGCTCGGAAAAACCTTCCGGCATTAGCGTGAAATGATTGAGTGCGGAAATCACATGGATCTCATCAAATCTCTGCAGAAGAAGCACTTTATCCAGCATATCCGAAATAAAGTTTTCCGGAGATTCTTCATCCACGAAATACGATTTCTCTTCCACAATGCTCTTATTTTTAGCAATCTGGTAGATTAATCCGTCTTTGGTAAAAAGTAAATTAAGTATATTCATAATTTGATTCCTGCAAATTTAGTGAAATTCTACCATTACCGCACCCGATTGATGATGAAGTATTTCCTTATTATAAAAATCCACATTTGTCTGGCTTTCCAATGTATCGAATACCATTTTCTGCAAAACTCCGTCTCCGATTCCGTGTACGATTTCCAGCCTTTTCAGATTGTGTTTTCTGCAAAAATTGATGGTTTCCACCAGCCTTTCCTTCTGGATGAAAAGTCTTTCAAAACTGGTGTAATCATTTGGATTTTTAACTAAATTATGAAAATGAAGATCAAGAACCAAATGATTTTTCTGATGTGCTTTGGAAATTACCTTTTTCGGCTCCGCTTTTTTTACAATGGGAGTATTTTCATAAAAATCCGAAATTTTCGGAACAAGTTTCTCCTTTGGATATTGATGCGTAAAACCGTACTCATCTTTAAAAACCACGATATTTCCCTTCACGGAAGTAACCACCCCGCTCAAATCTTCATCTACCACAGAAACTTTATCACCAATTTTCATAGTACTGTCATTGCGAGGAACGAAGCAATCTCTTATTATTCTTAACTCCTCAATTTTTTTCTTAATGGTTTAAAAATTATTTTAAAATTTAGGTCCCAATTCAATAACTTCCAAATCCTTTATTTCCGTATCATCGATTACAAAACGCATCATCGTCCGCATTTTATGCCATCCCTGCTTTCCGCACGCTCCCGGATTCAGGTGGAGAAGATTGTTTTTTTCATCAAACATTGCCTTCAAAATGTGTGAATGTCCCGAAATAAAAAGTTTCGGAGCTTTTTCAGCAATCTCCTGCTTTGCCAACGGTGTGTATTTTCCCGGATAACCGCCGATGTGGATCATCAGAACTTCTACTTTTTCGCACATAAAACGACTCACTTCCGGAAATTCAGAACGGATTTTAGCATTGTCGATATTTCCGTAAACTCCTTTCAGCGGTTTTATCTTTTCAAGCTGCTCAATTACATCCATGCTTCCGAAATCTCCGCCATGCCAGATTTCATCCGCCTGACCTGCATATTCTAAAATGCGGTCGTCGATGTATGAATGAGAGTCGGAAAGAAGCAGGATTTTCGTCATTATTTAAAATTCTCTGCAAAGATAAGATTTGAAATTATTTTTTCTTAGGATTTACAAACATCTTTAATGTTAACTGTTCTTCTGTGAGATTTGAAATGATATAGTTTCCTTTTAAACTTACATTTGTGGTGAAATTGATATGAATGACAGAGTCTGAAATCTTTTCCCAACTTCCTTTTATCTTTTTAAATTTAAACTTCGGTTTTTTATCTCCTGAATAACAAATATTTTCAACCCAGTTGGCAATAACTTTTCCATCTTTACTAAGTCTAAAGTTTAATGTGTTCTTATCAGAATATTTGCTTTTTTCATAAACAGCATTTAGGTGTTCCGTATTCTTAAATTTCCATGTTTGAAATAAGTATGGATTATCGACCGTATTTTGACTTTTAATCAAATTAAAAGGAAGTAATGCTAGTAGGAAAATATAAACTGAAGTTTTCATCACAATAAAAAAAAGTATTTTAACCGAAAATAAAGAATCTTTTTTTGAATTGATGAATCTTTACATTTAAATTTGAAAAGAGTTTAAACCGCTTTATTTACTACATTTGAAAAAAATTAAAAATGAAGCAGAAACTTTCTTTTTTCCTTCTTCTTTTATCGGTTGGGATTGCGAATGCGCAGGTTGAAGAGAAAAAACTGGACGAATTGGTCCAGAACACTTTAAAAACTTTCGATGTTCCGGGAATGTCGGTTGGTGTCATCAAAGACGGAAAGGTAATTTATTCCAAAGGTTTTGGGGTACGTTCTTTAACTTCCAAACAACCGATGGACGATACTACATTGGTCGGAATCGCCTCCAATTCCAAAGGTTTTACCTGCACCGCTTTGGCAATTTTAGCAGACGAAGGAAAACTGAGCTGGGACGATAGAGTTTCAAAATACATTCCGGAATTTCAGATGTACGATCCGTATGTTTCGCAGAATGTTACCATTAAAGATCTGGTGACACACAGAGCCGGATTAGGTTTGGGACAGGGAGATTTGATGTTCTTTCCGGAAGGCGGAAATTTAACGGTAAACGACATCGTTCACAACGTAAGATATTTAAAGCCTGAAAATCCTTTCAGAACAACTTTAGACTACAATAACATCATGTTTATCGTAGCCGGAGAAGTAATCCACAGAGTTTCAGGATTAAGCTGGGCAGAATTTATCGAGCAGCGCATTATGAAACCTGTAGGAATGACATCCAGTTTCGGAAGCTATAACAGAGCCAAAGCCGTTGCCAACAAAATTGACGCTCATGCACCGGTAGACGGAAAAGCCATCGCCGTTCCTCACGACTGGAACGAAACAGCCAACGCAGCCGGAGGAATTATGAGTAATATTAAAGACATGACGACTTGGGCAGAATTCCTGTTGAATAATTTCACAACGAAAGACGGTAAAAAATTAGTTTCAGATAAAAATGTTCAGCAGTTGTGGAGTTTACAGATTCCGAGCGGAGTGGCGGCGAAAAATCCTTATGATACCAGTTTCTACGGATACGGAATAGGTTGGTTTTTAAGCGATGTGAAAGGTCATAAACAAGTTCAGCATACAGGAGGACTAATCGGAACGGTAACGCAGTTTACGCTGATTCCGGATATGAAACTGGGAATTGTTGTCTTAACGAATCAGCAGTCGGGAGCGGCTTTCAACACGATTACCAATACCGTGAAAGATTCTTATCTGGGAATTGCAGACCGCAACTGGCTGAAAACCTACGGCGACCGGATGAAAAAAATGGAAGAAAGTTTTGATAAGCAGAAAAAAGAGGCTTTTGCAAAATCTGAAACATTTAAAAAAGATAAAAATTTACAGCCAAAACCGGAGCAGTTTGTAGGAATGTACAACGACCAATGGTTTGGTGATGTGGAAATTGCGCAGCAGGGAAGTATCTACAGAATCTCATGCAAAAGTTCTCCACGTTTAAAAGGTGAACTGCTTCCGTATTCCAACAATTCATTCATCATCAAATGGGACGACAGAAGCTACGATGCCGATGCGTATATTATTTTTGATTATGATGAAACCGGAAAAGCACAATCCGCAAGATTAAAACCAATCTCAGACGTTACAGATTTCAGTTTTGATTTTGATGATCTGGATCTGAGAAGAAAATAATTCAGGAAAAATCATTCAATATGATTGTCAATAGGAACGGGCTTTAGCCCGTCTTTTTGTTTGAAGTGGAGAAAAAGGCTTTAGCAAAATTATTGATTAAGTTTATTTAGGCTTTTTTATAAAGGTTCAAAAAGTTTTTAACACTTAAGTCACAGAAGATTAAATAAAAAAAATGCGAATATTTTAGAACACATTAGTTTTTAAAAATCTTTGATTTTTTTTTCTTTTGAGGACTTTACATATTCTAATTGATTGTCCGTCTATTAACCTAAAGCTTCGACAGGCTCAGCTTGACATCGCTAAAAATCAAGCGTTTAGTATTAAAGGTGTCACACTGAGCTTGTCGAAGTGCCTGTTATAAATAGTTGATTTTCATATCAGTGCATAGTAATAGGCTGTTTAACGGATATTCAATTATTCTAATAACGCTTTAAAATCTTTTGCGACTTTTGTGGTTAAATTCACCATTCACAAATTCACTTATCTACATTCTAAAACCACCCCGTCAAAAATTCTTTCGAATTTTCGCCACCCCTCCAGAGGAGGGGAATTTTTTACAGACGATTTATTTAATCTTTCCCGGATCGTAGAAAAACAGCAGTTTCTTTTTGGCTCCGTCGAATTCCGACCACGAATTGCAGTCGATCTCGAAACCGGCAACACCGCAGGTTGGAAAATGGAAAATATCTTCGGAAATAGAATTCGCAAAATTGGAAATTCCGTTGTTGTGAGAGAAGAAGGCAACCGATTCGTGGCTGTCGTCCAGATCGTAGATTACGGATTCGAAATTGCTTTCGGAAGGATTATAAAGTTTCTCATTCGTATTAATGCTGATCTGGTAAGTCTGGTTGAAAATTTTGCACGTATTCAGTGCGCGTACTGCGGGGCTCGATACAAAGTAATCGATCGCTACGTTATTGTTTTTCATGAATCGGGACATATGCATTGCTTCTTCTAAACCCTTGTCTGCCAATGGTCTGTCAAAGTCTTCCGTTTCTTCCGGCCAGTCGCTTTTAGCATGTCTTACGAGGATGAGTTTCTTCATAATTTTGTTTTTGAATAATTAAAATTATAAAAAAATTAGCGGATTAAAACATTGATTTATAAAAAAAACTGTGTTTGGAATAAAATCATTAAAATTTACTAAATTTGCAAACCTATGGGACAAATCCTTGCAATAGATTACGGAAAAGCTCGTTGCGGCATCGCTGCAACGGATGATATGCAGATTATTGCGAGTGGTCTGGAGACGGTGCAGACTTCATTAATTATTGATTTTCTGACGAAATATTTCGGTGAAAATCGGGTGGATGAAGTGGTAATCGGTCTTCCGACAGATTTAAAAGGGAATGTATCCGAAGTGGAAACAGATATTTTAAAATTCATCGAAGTTTTTCAGAAAGAATTTCCGATGATAAAAGTACACCGCTTCGATGAGAGATTTACCTCCAAAATGGCTTCGTTTTTTATCTCCCAAAGCGGAAAGAATAAAAAGAAAAGACAGGAAAAAGGATTAATAGATAAAGTAAGCGCAACCATCATATTGCAGAATTTTTTAGAACAAAGAACAAGATGATTTTACCGATAAGAGCCTTTGGTGACCCAGTTTTAAGAAAAGTAGGGAAGGATATAGACAAAGATTATCCTGAGCTACAGGAATTGATAGGCAACATGTTCGAAACCATGTACAGCGCCAACGGAATTGGTTTGGCTGCTCCACAGATCGGACTGGATATCCGTCTTTTTGTGATCGACGTAAGTCCTTTGGCAGAAGATGAAGATTATGAGGATATTAAGGATGAACTGGCAGAATTCAAGAAAGTATTCATTAATGCCAGAATTCTTGAAGAATCCGGCGAAGAGTGGAAATTCAACGAGGGATGTCTTTCTATTCCGGATGTAAGAGAGGATGTAAAAAGAAAAGGAACCATCGTGATCGAATATTATGACGAAAATTTTGTAAAACATACAGAAACTTTTTCCGATATTAGAGCCCGCGTAATTCAGCATGAGTACGATCACATAGAAGGAATTTTGTTTACAGACCATTTAAGCGCCTTGAAGAAGAAGCTTGTAAAAGGAAAACTGTCTAAAATTACTCAGGGTGATGTAAGCATCGGTTACAAGATGAGATTTCCAAAATAAAGTTTGAATTAAAATAAAAAGAATATTAAATAGCAGAAGGCGGAATGCCGATTGCAGAATTTACAAAAAATAAAATTATGCTGTTAGAAAAAATAATTTCAATTTCAGGAAAACCAGGACTTTTCAAATTAGTTTCACAATTAAGAAACGGATTTATTATTGAAGACGTTACCACGAAGAAAAAAGTAAGCATTGGAAACTCCAGTCAGGTAAGTTTGTTGGATAACATCGCGATGTTTACCTTTGATAAAGAAGTTCCGTTGTTCGAAGTTTTTGAAAATATTGCTAAAAACTACGATTACAAAGAAGCGATCCACCATAAAGCAACAGATGCTGAACTGAAAGAATTCATGACGGCTTCTCTTCCAAACTACGATACCGAAAGAGTATATGCTTCAGACATCAAAAAACTGGCGCAGTGGTACAACATCCTTCAGAAAGCGGGATACATTACGCCGGAAAGCTTCGTAAAAGCAGAGCCTGAAACTTTAGAAGGTGAAGCAGCAACGGAAGAAGTAAGCGTAGAAAAAGAAGCGCCTAAAAAAGCGCCAAAAGCAGAAAAACCAGCAGCACCAAAAGTAAAAGCAACTTCTGCCGCAAAATCTGCTCCTAAAAGCACCCACAGAAAGCAGGGATAATTCATTTACTTGAATTTAAAATATAAAACCTCGTCAGAAATGATGAGGTTTTTTGTTGTTACGATGTAGTGAAAAATGTTTCATTAAAAATTCAGTATAAATACGGATTGCCGTAAACGTTGATAATTTCTTATTATTACATTTATGAAATTAAATTCAAATAGATTATAGTACTATTTGATTCACTAAAATTCAAAAGAATTACAATTTGTATGAATAGAATATTACTAATTGGAAATGGATTTGATTTAGCTAATGGAATGAAAACTAGCTACACTGATTTTCTTAATGATTATTGGAAAAACAGTTTTTTAGAATATCAAATGAAAAAAAAGTCATTTGAGCCTTATGAATGCGATAATTTTTTTATTTCAGCAACAAACTATTTTTTGGATAGAAATTGTGAAAATTATCATGATGTAAAAGAATATCTCAAAAATACAAGATCTAATTTTAAAATTAAAAATAAATTTCTTCAACTAATTAGTGAAAAGTTACAATTAAAAAATTGGGTAGACATAGAACAAGAATTTTATTCTAATTTACTCTCCTTACTAAACTCAAAAGAGATTAACGAAGATAATCTGATTAAGGAACTTAATAATAATCTTGATAATATTAAGAGGTATTTAGAAAGATATTTACTGAATATATCTCAATCTTTTACTATTATTACTGAAATTCAAAATTATATTTCTCAGGAGATTTCTTCCCAAATAGTATTTTCAGAGATATCTGAAGATGCAAAAAATAAGTTGTTTGAGCAGGCTTGGAATTCTGTGCAATATGCTTTTAGAAATCAATTGCCAGCTTTACGTAAATCCTCTTTAGAACCTTTGCCTCCATCGGTTCTAAAATTTTTAAGTACTGAAAATATACGCAACAGAAATTTATTTTTCAAAAGTTTGCATGACAATAGTAATAATATTTTAGATGATATTTCGCAGACTGTTTTTGTTAATTTCAATTATACAAAAACAGAGGATTACTATATTTCTCCTGAAAATCATGTAATCCATATTCATGGTGAGCTTGATAATAATGCAAACCCAATAATTTTCGGTTATGGAGATGAATATGATGAAAACTATTCAGAGATTGAAAATTGTGGTAATGATAGATTTTTAGAAAATATGAAATCAATAAATTATTCTCAAACGGGAAATTATAAAAACCTACTTAGTACTTTGAATGAAGACTTTTATCAAGTATGCATTTTAGGGCATTCTTGTGGAAAATCTGATAGAACATTACTAAAGACAATGTTTGAACATGAAAATTGTGCATCAATAAAGATTTATTATAGAGAGTTTGAAAGAGATGGAAATTTATATGACAACTACTTAGATATTTATAAAAGTATTTCGAGAAACTTTGATGATAAGACAAAATTAAGAGATAGAGTTGTGAATAAAACTTTGTGTAAACCAATTGTTCCTATAGATATCCAGAAAAGAAATTTATCATAAGAAGTTAAATGAAAAGATAACAAAAAAATAAATAATAGTAACGAATGACAAATTTTTTACAACAAGAATTTAAAATCCATCCAGTAGGGCAAGGGTTATTTTACAGTGGTAAGATCACCCATGATAATAAGGTTAAGTTTCGAATGGTTTTTGATTGTGGAAGCATAAATAAGAAAGATTGTAACCAAGAAGTATATATTTATCGTGATAGTGATTTTTTAGACGAAAAAATTATTGACCTCTTAATAATATCTCATTTCGATGGGGATCATATTAATATGATTGAAAATTTATTGCATGAAAATATAAAGATAAAGAAATTGGTGATGCCGTTTTTAACTTTTGAAGAACGGTTATTTTTAGTATTGCGATACTTTAGTGATGAATCTCCCAAAGTAGAAGATGATTTTTTTATAAGATTTGCGTTAGATCCGCTTAATACCATTAGTGATAATCTTGATGATGATTCGCAGGTCTTTGTAATTGAGTCCGGTCCTAATGAGCCAATTAATGATGATGGCTTTATTCAATCAGAAAATAATGATTCGAAGAATAGATTTAAATTTGGTTTTAAAGACGCAGAAAAAATTAGTCCTAATAGAGATGTATTCACTTCTAACACAGAAATGGGAATTTTTAAAACCAATGATTCAAAAAAAGGTATTTTGTTTAATGGGATGCTGAAATTGATGGAGTTCATTTTTTATAGAAAAAAAGTACATGATGACGAAAAATTTTGGTATGATAAAATTACCGATATTTTTTATGAGGATTTTAAAATAGATAGGAACTTGCCAGATCAAGAATTATTGAATGTAACGTTAAATGAGATCAAGAAGATTAAATCTTCAAGTAAAATAAAAGAAATATTCACAAAAGCAAAGAAAGCAGTGGGGAATATCAAGGGAGATCTCAAGAATCTAAATACAACCGCACTTTGTATGTTACATAAAAATTTACCTGATATTTTTGAGTTGGGACACAATGCGGGTAGAAATTTTTATCATAATATAATCGTAAACTCAATTCATAAATTTGAATCTTCAAGAATAGAAAATACTGTTTTGAAATATTCTGATTACTACTGGAATTTTCATGAATATGATCGATCAAGTATTTTCCCAAATGTATTATTGACTTCTGATATTTTCTTATTGAAAAAAAATGATGTAGATCAATTTATGAGACACTATAAAAATTATTGGAATAATTTTTGGCTCTTCCAGATTCCTCATCACGGATCGGAAAAAAGCAGTGATGATTTACTTTATTCAAATTTGGTGCATACTAATCATTGTTTTATAAATTATGGTATTGGTAACAGAGATAAACACCCTAATACTAAGGTCATCCAAGATTTAGTTAAAACAGGAAATTCCTCAAAGATTATACCTGTAAATCAAATTGTAGGTTTGTGTTTTGCCTTATCACTATAGATAATTGAAACTCTGATTATGTAATTAATAGAATATAGTTATTTAGAAAAAAAGTAAAATCATATATTTTAAACGAAAAAATATAACCAAAAACTCCTGAAAACTCAGGAGTTTTTACATTTTGATTGAGGAAATAATGAATTTTAACTTTTTAAAAGCTGCTCAATATCAATATCCAAAGCAGTACAAATTTTCAGTAAAGTAGAAAATAGAAAATCTTCTTTTCCATTCTCAATGTCACTAATTTTAGATCGATCAATTTTACCTGCTAAATCTGCCAATTGTTGCTGAGATAAATTTTTTTCTTTTCGTTTATCTCTCAAATTTTTACCTACTGTTTTATAGATATTCAAAAATTTATCATCCATGCTAAAAAAAAATATTGTGGTTTTATTGCCACAATTAAAAATTGTTACTATATTTGTATCAGCGAATTAGCAAAAGCCTCAAAAGCCTTATTGAAAAGACGCATTCCGAGCCGACAACAAAAAGTTCAGCACTTTTTCGTCGGTAAAAATGGGGTCTTTGGATAGGTTTCAGGTACAAATTTTCAAAATACACAGATGATGAAAAAGAAGATCTCAACCCTGCTGTTTTCAGCACCTCCCGAATAAACGGAGTTCTGCTGCAATACCAACAACAGCGCTACACCGAGACTGCCCGCAAAAGCAGGAAGTCGGAGTACAGTTTTACCCAAAAACCTTTACCCTTCGAAATTCCTTTACGCCTAAAGGAAAGCCGAAGTACGCTAAAAATCCCCCTTAAAAGTACTGGCTTTCTTTTAATTTTCCAAATTATTTTCATCCCGAAAGGAATTTAAAAAATGCAGAAGGTTTCTCTGCCAAAGATCGGGAAGCGCTGTTGTTCCATTTGGCAAACTTTTGTCATCAAAACAAACGGATTTTAGTATTTTTTAAAGAGCTTGTTTAAGCTTTTTTATAAATAAGAATATTCTTGTTGGAAAACGCTAAGGCGCAAAGTTTTTTTATACATATCAAATATTTTAAGGCGCAAGAAAATCAAAGATTTTCAATAAAGGATTGGTGTTTAAGCTTTTTATAAATAAAAATATTCTTGTTGGAAAACGCGAAGGCGCAAAGTTTTTTTATTCATATCAAATCTTTAAGGCGCAAGAAAATCAAAGATTTTCGATAAAGGAGTGATGTTAATTTTATCGCAGATAAAATCCTTGCGTCTTAAAATAAGGCTGTATTTAATGAATATTTTGCGCCTTTGCGATGGTTTTAACTATTAAGGTAAATTTTAAGAATAAGAATCTATATAAATATTGGAAAAACGCTAAGGCGCAAGATTTGATAAAAGTCCTATTCTTTTAAGACGCAAAGAGAAAATCAAAGATTTTCTTTTATAATGTTGATGATAAATTTTATCGCAGATAAAATCCTTGCGTCTTGAAGCATACTATTTTAAAACAACTTCGCGCCTTTGCGAAAATCCAACCTATTAAAAACCAACCTGTTGAAATTCATAAAAAACGATAATCCAAAACAGACTCATGAAAAAGAAAAAAACAGATTTCGAAGCCAAATTCTGGTCAGGAACGAGAAAACATACCGCCATAAGTTTACTGGAAACCTTTTTCCAGTTCAATGATCTTGCTGCAACGAAAGAAACCCTCAATGAAATGGTACAATCTTCAGTACAGAAAAACACCCGAATCGCAAAAGAACCCGCCGAAATTTTCCATTTGTATCAATCGTTGCGGTCATTCATTCTCGTCTCTCATCACATCGCTAAAAAAGCTAAAAAAGGGAAGTTTAAAAATTCAACGGAAATCAGTTTTCCCAAAACAGCAATGAGCCTTTCAGAAAAAGAACAACGGAATCCGCTGCGCGTATTTCAGAACGCTTTTAAAGTCTGCACTTTGCCGGATTTCGATGATTTTCTGTCGGCAACAGCTTATTTCTCGTTGGGAAATTTCAGTTGTGACACGGAAAACAAGATCATTATTCCTTACTTCCAGCTCATAAAATTACTGGAAGCCGCCCCGCTGATTGTGGAAAATTGCCAAAAAAGATGAAGGGATAAGGTTGGCTGAGCGGAGTCGGTTGGCTGAGCGGAGCCGAAGCCAACCGCAGACTGTAATGACTTGTAATGTTGGCTTCGGCTCCGCTCAGCCAACTGCAATGGTCTGTAAAATAAAACGAAGAATCAAAATGGAACGAGTAAAACCGTTGGCTTCGGCTCCGCTCAGCCAACTATGATGGTCAGTAGAATAAAACGAAGAATTAGAATGGGATGAGCAAAACCGTTGGCTTCGACTTCGCTCAGCCAACTATGATGGTTTGTAAAATAAACTCAAAATCATAATGGGATGAGCAAAACTGTTGGCTGAGCGGAGTCGAAGCCAACCAGAAATATTTGTATAACGAAACCAAAAATAAAACGGAACGAGCAACACCGTTGGCTGAGCGGAGCCGAAGCCAACAACCACCCTCATTTATTTCAGGACAAAAGAACTTTCACAAAGATTTCCCGTAAATTTGTAAGACTTGAATTCTCAATTATGAATACCAAACAGGAAAAACTGGAAGCTTTCGGAAGATTATTAGACATTATGGACGATCTGCGCGAAAAATGTCCGTGGGATCAGAAACAGACGCTGGAATCGCTCCGCCATTTAACGTTGGAAGAAACTTACGAACTTTCGGATGCCATTTTGCAGAATGATCTGCAGGAAATAAAAAAAGAATTGGGAGATGTGCTGCTTCATCTGGTTTTTTATGCTAAAATAGGTTCTGAAAAAGGCAGTTTCGATATTGCGGATGTCATTAATTCTTTGAACGAAAAATTAATTTTCCGCCATCCTCACATTTACGGAGACACGGAAGTGAAAGATGAAGAGGAAGTAAAACAGAACTGGGAAAAACTCAAACTGAAAGAAGGCAACAAATCTATTCTGGGCGGCGTTCCGAAAAGTCTGCCGAGTCTGGTAAAAGCCTACAGAATTCAGGATAAAGTAAAAGGAATCGGTTTCGAATTTCATGATGCTGAAGATGCGTGGAAAAAAGTGGATGAAGAAATTCAGGAGTTTCATGCGGAAACCGATCTGGATAAAAAAGAGCAGGAATTGGGTGATGTATTTTTCTCATTAATCAATTATGCCCGAATTTCAGGAATCAATCCCGATTCTGCACTCGAAAGAACCAATCTTAAATTCATTTCAAGGTTTCAGAAAATGGAAACTTTAGCTTCGGAACAGAATCTGAATCTTGCCGATCTTTCTCTGGAAGAAATGGATGTTTTGTGGGAAAAAGCTAAACGTTTACAGTAAATGAAGGTACAGAACCCGGTGCAGAACAGATTTCAGTATCTCTTAGAGTTTAAGCAGACGGAAAGGAAATGGCATTTTCCTTTTCTTGCCGCGCTGTGCATCGGAAGCTGCCTTTTTATCGGATATTTTTTAGGAAAACCGAATTACGGCGCGCTTTCGAGTTTGGGCGCTTTAACGATTTTATATTTTACTTCGGCGCCGATTACACAGAGAATGATTCATCTCGCGATATGTGCTTTCGGAATTGTTTTCTCTTTTACGGTAAGTTCTTTTTTCGGGTTTAATATTTATTTTGCCGCGCTGTCGGTTGCCGTTATTTCTTTTCTGGCGCATTTTATTTCTTCGTATTTTAAAATTCCGCCGCCGGGAAATTTTTTCTTCATCATGGTTGCAGCAATGGCGAGTACCTATAAGTTTGATCTGGAAATGATTCCGACAAGAGTAGGGCTGGTTGCAATGGGAGCGATACTTTCCTGTTCCTTTGCTTTTCTGTACTCCGTTTTTATTGAAAAAAGCAAAGTGGTAACCGTACCGAGAAGAAGTTTCAACAAAAGAAGATATACAAAATTTGTAGAAAGCACCATTATCGGATTTTTTATGGCACTTACTTTAATCATCGGTCATCTTCTGGAATTTAAAAACACTTACTGGATTTCCATTGCGGCAGTCGCCATTATGCAGGGAAGGAATTTTGAGCACGTCCGACAGAGAAATATGCACAGAATTCTGGGAACTTTCATTGGAATTGGTTTGGCATGGGTGATTCTTTTGTTTAATCCAGAAAAGATCGTCATGATCGTTATCATCACCGTTTTACAGTTTATTATTGAATTGTTAATTGTAAGAAACTATGGTTTTGCGGTGGTTTTCATCACGCCTTTAACGATTCTTCTGGCGGAAACGGCAAGTGAAATTCATCATGATGTGGAAATTTTAATGAAGGCAAGATTATTGGATACCATTATCGGAAGTCTTATTGGTTTGGCGGCAGGATTTTTCCTCCATCATCAGCAGATTATTAATAAATTAGAGAAAAATATAAGGTTCTCTTATTTTCAGTTTAAAAAATTAAAAAAATAAATATGTTGCGCATCGTCGTTTTATCGTCATTTTTACTGTTGAGCTGTAATCCCAAAGCTCAGGAAGCTCCCAAAACCGATGATCTGAAGGTTGAATTTTCTTTGCCTAAAAAACTAAAGGAAGTTTCCGGTATTACTTTGTCTCAGGATAGCAATACAATCTGGGCAATTGAAGATCAGGGAAATAAAAACGTTATTTACGGAGTAGACCGAAAAGGAAACCTTACGAGTGATGTTCTGGTAGAAAACACAGAAAATCACGACTGGGAAGATATTACCAAAGATGCAGCCGGAAATATCTACATCGGCGACTTTGGAAATAATGAAAACGACAGGCAGAATTTATCGATTTTAAAAGTTGATTTAAAAGATGCCTCCCAAAAATCCACAAAAGTTACCCAAACCACAACATTTCATTACGAAGGACAGACGGAATTTCCGCCAAAGAAATCCAACTGGCTATACGATTGCGAGGCTTTCGTAGAGATCAATGGAAATTTCTACCTTTTCACCAAAAACAGAAGCAAAGGTTTCGACGGCACTTTTTTAGTTTTTCAGGTTCCTAACAAAGCAGGAGATTTTGAAGCAAAACTGATCGGGAAATTAAAACTTGACGGAGGATACAGCGATGCCGCCATTACTTCTGCAGCGATTAACAGCACGAAAGATAAACTTGTTCTCCTGAACCATAAAAATATCCAGATCCTCACTGGTTTTTCAGCAGATGATTTCAGCAAGACCAAGATTGAAAAAGTTTCACTCAACCACAATTCTCAAAAAGAAGCCGTTGTATTTGCTGCTGATAAAACACTGCTTATCGCCGATGAAAAGGATGGGAAAGAAGGCGGAAATGTGTATCAATTTAGTTTAAAATAAATGAATTTAGACGGATACGTCATGCAGAATGATGTCATACTTAAAGGATCTCATCAACGCATTTTCAATAATGAACACTATATTTTAATTGCCTGTTTTTATCAAAAAGACTTCGACAGGCTCAGTCTGACACAGCCATAAAACAACAGTTAGTATTAGGAATGTCATGCTGAGCCTGTCGAAGCATCTTTCAAATTATAATGAAGTAAAAGATCTTTGCTCCTTTAGGAGCAGAATCTGTGTAGAAATAAGAATAAGTCTATCAATCAATCCGTAGGATTGATATCTGTAATACGATAAATGTTCTAAAGATAGCGTTCCTACGGAACGCTGAATCTACTCCTAATATGATTTCTACACAGATTCTGGCATTTTACTGCAAACTTTAATAACAAAATCCGCAGAAACTTTCTGCGGATTTTTATCTCTATAATTGTATAATTTTTAAAACGTCATTCCCACACCTCCGGAAATTCTTCCTCCGTCGCTTCCGTAGAAATAGTTCAGTCTTGCAGAGAACATTTCTACAATACTCAGCCAGAAACCTGCGCCTACAGACTGATGCCATTTTTTAGAGTCTTCGTTGTCATTCCACACTCTTCCGACATCATATCCCAGTAAAACGCCCATGTTTGCCGGAACAATATTGTTTTTTACCCTTCCGAAATCCCAACGGATCTCCGAGTTATTGGTAAAATAGGATTTTCCTGAGAATCGGTCGTTTCTGAAAGCTCTCATTCCGTTGTTTCCACCGATGGCTGCAGCCTGATAAAAATCAAAATTGTTATTGTTGATCCACATTCCGTTGCTGGAGTTCGCAAATACAAAATTTCCGCGGCTGTCTAACCTGTGATCTATGGAAAGCGTTCCTTTTAAGATCAGAAAATTTCTTTTGGTATCGGCAAGATTGGTTTTCCAGTCTGCATTTACTTTAAATTCCATTCCCATGGTCGGGAAAGCATTGTTATCCAGATTTTTATAGCTGAAGGTGTAATTTCCTCCTGCAAACTGCTGATTATCGAAAACTTCAGGTCTTACGTCGGGTGAAAGATCCACGAAACGGTCGCCGTTTCGCTGTACTTTATTATTTTCAAAAGTCAACTGAAACTGGTTGAAAACATTCGTCCAGCTTTTTTTGGAAACGGAAGGTGCAAAATTAATCTTTGAAATTCTTGCCCTGTTGAATCTTCTGTCTTCTGCTTCCTTATCGTAAAAACTTTCGTTAGATAATCCGAAGAAATTTTCGGCGAAACGCGGTGTGGTAAATCCTGCATCGAGATTAAAATCCCAGCTTCCGATGGCTTTTTTAAAGATCCCCTTATAATAGGCATTAAAACCTCCGGTTGCCGTATAATAATTAACTTTCAGGCTGTGCTTTTGGGTAAAAGGAGAGCGGATAAAATTGTTGACCGTGTAATTAACCAACGCACCGAGAATCACTCCGTCATCCGGATTGAAATCTGCATTCGGATATCCTGCTACAAAGTTGTATTTCGGATGTTTGTAGTTGTAAGTATTGATGTCGTAATCGTCGGAAATGTTTTTTGTCGCACTGTTTGTATTGTACGTGTTTTTCTGCGATTTAAAATCGTAGATCTTTACTTTGTTTCCATTGGCAACATTGTACGTATCGTGATTGTATCCTCCGATAAGACGGATATTCATTTTAGGTCTTCCGTCTCCGGAAACTTCGTAGATATCATCATCTTCCAGTCCGTAAATCCACAGTTCCTTTGTTTTGGAATCGTCATATGTTTTTTCGAAAACCAGTTCCGGATTTTCTTTGTTTTTGTCTAATTTATATTGCTTTACATTAACGGTGTTTGCCGTTTTTGTAATCACAAATTTATCAGGATTCACCGTTCCGGCAAGAGGAACTTTTTCCTGAAGTACATCATAATATTGCGAAGCGTAGGTTGCTAATTTTGTCTTTCTAAGTTTCAGTTTTCGCTGAATATCTGCAATGGTTTCATCCTGAACTTCTTTCGGAAGATTGGCAAATGTTTCATCAATATCTTTATCCGATAAATGTTCCTGAATGTATTTCGCCTGTGCAATCCAGTCTTCCTGAGTAGAACCTTTCAGGAATACCAGATCCAGAGGATAAGGTTCCATAGCAAGCCATTTTACACTTTTAATATCATCTTTAAAGGTTTTCATGTGGCGGATTGCCGGAATATTCATAATGATTTTAAAAGCAGCACCGTCGTATTTACTGAAAGCCTGATCTCTGTCTTTGGCAATCGGTTTGTAAATTACCTTATCACCTTCTTTGTATTCCGCCCATTTCCACTGATCAGAATGTCTGTCCCAATCGCCGATCAGCATATCAAAAATTCTTGCCCTGATGTAGGTTTCTTTGTCTACCGAGTATTTATAATTTTTACCGAAATTCTTTAAGACATCATCTGTGGAAAGAATATCCGTTGCGTTATCTAGTGAAGCGAGTGTTTTAGGATCGGATGAAAAACGTTCTTCCACCATATAAAATTCGTCCCCGTAGTTCAGATTGTATTCTCCCAGAGCTTTTTGCTTAGGAATGTAAAACAACCGCGGATTGCTGTGGAAAAGATCAATCTTATCTGCCATATTTCCGATGGCAAATGGTGTAAATGGATGATTGGTTGTATAAAAATCCAAGAGGAATTTCTCAGGAAAGGTATTATTCAGTTCATTTCCGAATGTACTTTTCTTAAAAGCCATATTGTTCAGAAAACGCACGGCACTTTTTTTAACGCCTCTCATCACAAATTCCTGTCCGTCCTGTGCTTTCAGTCTTAAACTGTTAGACTGGTTTCCGCCGCCTTCACGAAATGGTGTATAACCCCCGTCAAGTGTTGAAATATTTGCGGTCGGAGCTTCAATAGGCATTCCGTAATATTTTCGGTAATGTTCTCCCCAGAGCCAAGTATAAAATTTTCTTTTTTTCGTTAATTTTTCAGGATAAATGGTTGAGGTTATTGTGGAAGGAAAAGAATTCGGATAATTATTAACAAATTCTTTTGGCTTATCGATCACCTGAATGTGCGAAAGCTGTTCCAGCGCATTGTTTTTTGTTGAAAAATATTCTACATCCGAGCTTTTGTCCTTTCTGATATTCAGAACTGCAAAACCGCTTCCTCCATAAGAAAAATCTGTTTTCTCGCCAATTGTTGCAGGATCTACTTTAGAACCGGCTCCGCTTACGATCTGTCTGATGTTTCTGAATTCGTGATACTGCAAATTATGATCGTGCCCGGAAACAAAAATGATGTTTTCCTTTTCCTGAACAATGCTTTTTATTCTGTTGGCTAAATCTGCATAATGTTGGTTATTGAGATCTTCCGGACTTACTCCCGATGAACTTCTTACCACATTAATGAGACTGGCAACTCCCGGAGCCGGAATTTTACTTTTCAGCGGAAAAAGATGAGATTTTGCAGAGGTGTATCCTGCATGAGTTCCGGTGCTGATAATCGGGTGATGCAGCGCAACGATAATTCTTTTGTCCTGATTTTTATTAATTAAATCTTTAAACTCTGTGAAAAGATCTTCCCGCGTTTTAATATCGCAGTTTTTATTGATTCCCGGATAATTGTTCCAGTTGACCAGAGCCCACTCTGTGTCGATTACGATTAGTTTAATGTCCTTGGTAAGATTAATATCATCAATCGGGCATGAATTTTTAGGAAGAAATGCTTTTTTATCGTTTAAATAATTTTTTACGAGTTCTTCCTGCGCTTTTAAACCGTCCAATCCGTTGTACCAGTCATGATTTCCCGGAATAACAAGCGTTTTTCCTTTAAAGTTTTTTACAATGGATAATTGATCTTCTAGTTTCTGTTTTGCCAGTGGATAATTTTTATCAGATTCTTTTGGCATTCCGGAAGGATAGATATTGTCGCCCAAAAAGATCAGCATCGAATTGCTGTCGGCTTTTTCAAGCTGGCTTTTTAACAGATTCAGGGTGTTCTGAGCCTGTGCTTCGTCTGCATTTCCGGCATCGCCTACAAGAAATATCTTAAAATCGTTGGAAGATTGTATATCAGAATTTTTAATTTCAGATAAGTTTTTACCCTTTTTTACGTTATATGTTGCGCAGGAGTAGAGAACTCCGGCAGACAATGCTACTCTGATGACAACAGACGTATTTTTTAAATGAGTTTTAAAGGATAAATTCATAAATTTACAATAATAAAATTTCGGTGATGAATATTTTACAAAAAGCCAAAGACTATGTCGAAACCTTATTCAAAGATAAACTATCTTCAGTATATTCTTATCATAATTTTATACATACTACCTTCACAGTAAATAAGGCTGAAGAAATTCTTAAAAACACTCAGGTTTCTGAAGAAGATCAGGAGAAAGTAGTTCTGGCTCTTTGGTTTCATGATACAGGGTACATAGAGTGTGCCAAAAATCACGAAGAAGCAGGGGTAAAGATTATGAAAGATTTTTTGCAGCAAGAAAATTATCCCGAAAGTTATATTGAAGAGGTTTCTAAGCTGATTCTGGCAACAAAAATTACTTATGTTCCCCAAAATCTTCTGGAAAAAATTGTAAAAGATGCAGACTGCAGCCATTTTGCAAGCCACGATTATAACGATATTTCCGATGCCCTCAGAAAAGAGTGGGAGCTTACCAATGTACGCTGCTATTCTAACGACGAATGGAACGCCGGAAATCTGGATATGCTGAAAAATAAACATCAGTTTTACACCGATTATGCAAAAACTGCGTGGCAGCCTCTGAAGGAGAAAAATATTAAAAAAATTGAAAAGAAGTTGGAAAAAGACGAGGATAAAAAAGAAAGTTCTGAAAATAAAAAGTCGAAAGAAAAAGAACCGAAATCCGACAGAAGTGTAGATACGCTTTTCAGAGTGACTTTAAGCAATCATACAAGACTGAGTGATATTGCCGACAGCAAAGCGAATATTCTTCTTTCTGTAAATGCCATCATAATATCAGTTTGTCTTTCTGTTTTGGTTCCGAAACTGGATACGCCTAAGAATTCTCATCTTATTATTCCAAGTTTTATTTTGCTGGCTTCTGCGGTTCTTACCATTATTTTTGCCATTTTATCCACAAAACCAAATGTAACCAAAGCAAAATTCAGCTTACAGGATGTTGCCGACAGAAAGGTAAATCTTTTATTCTTCGGAAATTTCAACAGGATGATTTTTGATGATTATCAGAATGCAATGAATGTTCTTATTAAAGACCGCGATTATATTTACGATTCTATGGTGAAGGATTTGTATTTTTTAGGAAAGGTTTTAGACAGAAAATACAGGCTTTTATCCATTACGTACCAGATTTTTATGGCAGGAATTGTAATTTCTGTTCTGTCTTTTGCGTATGCGTTTTTAAGTCTTTAGATAAAATATCAACTTAATAGGAAAGCTCACCCGATTGGATGAGCTTTTTTTATTGTACTAAAGATACTCTTAAAGCTAAAAGTCCTGTAATTCCCTGTAAATCTTCTACTTTCAGGAATTCTATGTCGTTTTGGAGAATTCCTTTCTTTTGCAGTTTGTTGATGTAATCGAGATATTCTCTCTGATTTTCCATCCCGAAATAAACGATGGTTATTTTTCCGGGGCATGTAATTCTGTCGTCTGAATCTTTTACGTGGGCTTTATCCAGACGTTTTTTAATGATTTCATAGTAAGAATTATAGGCTCCGTCTACATCAAAACGTTTTTCGTCCATTCTGAAGCGGATGTCTATTTTTTCATTATATACAAAAATCAGCGAAGCAATATCAAGACACACCGGAAGATCTTTTTTGAAATTTCGGAATTCAATTTCCATATTGCAGATGGTTTTTAACTGCCAGTAACGAAGTTTGTTAACAATTTTTGGATGGTAATGAAGATCCGGCGCAATGTTTTGTCCGGTGTACAAATTATGCTCTACCCCGTCTGATTTAAATCTTTCATAATAATGCGGAAAAATCTGCTGTGCCTGTATCTGCGCTTCATCCAGAACGTCTGCCAGTTTTCTGTTGACTAACGTTATCGAATCATCCAGGCTTTTTCTATGGGTATAAAAGAGATCGGTCTGACTGAAAACCTGCGCAAAATAATCTTTTATTTTTGCCTTTACTTCACTGGAGGATTTTACTTCCAGCTTAGCCTGAAGATAGGGATGAATTTCATCTCTCAATAATCCCTGAAACCTCTGTTCGCTGTCTGCTTTGATCTCATTATTTAGTTCGTTTTCGAAAATATCCAGAGCCGGTAAAAATTTTTCCGAGTCTGAACGGGTTAAATTAAAAATCTCGTAAAGGGATTCAATCTGTTGGTTGAGATCTTCGAGCATTAAATTAAAACGTTTTTCCGAAGAAGAACGGATGTCTGAAAATCCAAAGAGCGGGGTAAGGTTTTTAAATGAAATTTCTTTTAAAGAATATATTTTATTGCCAAGAGAAGCGTTGAAATATTTTTCGGCTTCATTTCTGAATTTCCATACCACGCTGTTGTGGATGGTGGTATATTCACGCTGAATGATGGCTTCAATCTGATAATTTTTTTCAAAGCTGAATCTGCTCAGCGAGAAAATAATCATGTTGCTGAACGATTCCATTTTTTTCAGTTTAAGACCATTGAAGCTGTTCGCGATAGGAGAGGTAAACTCCATGATAGCCAAAAGCTCGTTGTCTTTCACGATTGGGATAACCATAAAACTGTTGATGTTGTTTTCCTTTAAGATACTGAAAGAAGGTTTCATTTTTGCTTCTTCTTCAAGATGATTAAGGTTTGAAACAACAATAGGTTTCGGGTTGTAGTGAAGATTGATGATGGTGCTTTTTCTTGTATCTTCATCTATGGCATTGATCCAGAAGTTCAATACATGATTGGTGAACATATTTTCATACACCGGCATTTTTTCCAGCCGCTGCTCTTTTTTATTGTAAAGCATCAGTCCGAAATTCAGCTCTGGAATATCAAAATACGATTTGAATATTTCAACAAGGTTTTCATCCTGCGAGAAGTTTTCAGAATCTATTTCGATCATGGTAGATTTAAGATCGGAGAGGGCAATTTCACTGGTACAGTCTACAAGGGAAATAATAGTGAATCCTTTTAAAATCCATGATTCCGGCTGAAAGTGTTTCTTCCACAGTTTAAAATCATCTAAATTTTCCAGCAAGATATCCAGAATTTCATCGGAAGGAATTTTTGTTCCTTCAGCAGGAAAAATTTCGGTAAAATCTGCATTTACCGTAATTTTATAATGCTTCATGATTCCCTGTGCATTGGGAATATCATAATAAAAAGGAATGGTACTTTTTATATCTTTTTTGAAGTAGCTCTGCAAAATAAGACAGCAGCAGAAGACATAAAATTCGTCATCATCAATACCACGCAATCCGATCTCGAAATCTTTTCCGGCATCTTTTAATATTGCTTTGAAACGGTCTGTATAATTAAAGGTGATATTGGAAAGCGGAACACTTGCCGCTTTTATTTCGTTATTGGTAAGTCCGGTAGGGAAGAGGTCTGCAAGAAGAAGTTTGATGAGGTCTTCATTTTTTTCAAGCAAAGAAATATCCTGAAATCCGTTGCGGAATTCGTTGAAATTTTTGGTTTTCTCAATTAAAGATTCAGCATAATTGGCTCGGTATTCCAAACGGTCATTATATCGAATGTGTTCCAACACATCCAAATATTTTTTGAACGAAATAAAAACCTGAAATGGAGTGTCTTTTTTATATAGCTGTGACACAAAAACTGAAATTTAGAGTAAAGGTAAAAAAAAACCACAACTTAAAGGTTGTGGTTCTCTATTTTAATATGATTTTTTATAATCCGAAAAGTCTTGCAAACAGATCCGGGAAAACTCCAAGAACAACAATGGATGCAATAACAAATACTCCTACGATGTTGTACGTGATCGTTACTTTTTCTGAAGATTTAAATGTACTTTCTTTGAAGAAGAACATGGAAATAATCAGTCTTAAATAGTAAGCAATGGAAACTGCTGAACCTAAAACAGCGATCAAAACAAGGAAAACTCCGTGCTGAGAATTCATTGCCTGAGAAAATAAAGAGAATTTTCCCATGAAACCTGCAGTTAAAGGAATTCCAGCCATTGAAAGCATGGAAACTGATGCAGTAGTTGCCAATAAAGGTTCTGTTTTTGCCAATCCTTTGAACGCTCCGAAAGACGTTTCTCTTTTCAGTTTTTCAACATAAATCAGACACATGAAAACTCCTACTGTCGCCAAAGCGTATGCAAATAAATAGAACGCCAGATTATAAGTAGAAAGAC
The DNA here is from genome assembly GCF_014218915.1 of Chryseobacterium sp. C2(2020). Lineage (NCBI taxonomy): Bacteria > Pseudomonadati > Bacteroidota > Flavobacteriia > Flavobacteriales > Weeksellaceae > Chryseobacterium > Chryseobacterium sp. C2(2020). The sequence continues at coordinate 29,383 of NZ_JACLCT010000017.1, read as the reverse complement.
TCGTCATTCCAAAGAATACCAAACCGATGTATCCTGCGTGAGAAACTGAAGAGTATGCCAACATTCTTTTCGCATTTGTCTGAGCCAATCCCATAACGTTTGCCAAAAGCAATGTGATGATTAAAAATACTCCGAAAACATTGATCCAGTTTTCTGTAACTCCGCCAAATCCTATCGTCATTAATCTGAATAATGCGAAAAATCCTGAGATTTTTACCACACTCGCCATGAAAGCCGTGATTAATGAAGGCGCTCCGTAATAAACATCCGGACTCCACATGTGGAAAGGTGCCAATGCAACCTTAAATGCCAATGCACAAAGAATCAGAAGAACACCTAAGATGAACATTAAATCTTTCGGGTTTGAAACTCCGAAGTCCTGAATTTTATATAAATCGAAACTTCCTACACTTCCATAGATGAATGCAATCCCGAATAATAGGAAACCTGTTGCGAATGCACCCATAAGAAAATACTTGATGGAAGCTTCGTTGGATCTCAGATCTGTTTTGTTAGCACCCGCCATTACATATAAAGGAATAGAAAGGATTTCAACTCCTAAGAACAGCGTTACCATATTCTGATATCCGAAAAGGATAATCCCGCCACAAAGAGCGAAAAGCATTAAAGCATACAGTTCAGACTGGTGGCTTCTGTGGTTGCTGAATGCAAAACCGCCCAGAAAGAATAACAATAATGTCGTTACGATTGATATTTTTGTGAATAGCGCAGTATTAGCGGTGTAGTCATACATATGTTTGTACTGTCCGAAGAAAGCACATTCCGGCATGAAACTTACCCATAATGCGATGATTAATCCCAAAATCCCAATGTATCTTGCGAATTTCCCTTGTTCAAAAACTCCTGAAAATAACGCAACAACTGCCGTTAGGAAAACAATAATTAAAACACTCATTTCTTAAAATATCAAATTAGCTTACCATTGATTGGTAGATAAACTTCAACGAACTATTCACCATTTCGATTATCGGTTGTGGGAAAATACCAAATACAATCACAAAAACCGCTAAACTTGCCAATACAGAGAATTCTGTTGCGGAAAGATCTTTTACTGTGCTTAAAACAGCTTCATCACCCTGTCCGAACATTGCTTTTCCGTAGAATCTCAATAGATATACCGCACAAAGAATTACGGTAAGACCTGCAATTACTGCTGCCAATCCGTTAAAATCGTACACCGATTTCAACAGAATAAATTCTCCGATGAATCCATTGGTCAACGGAACTCCCATTGAACCTAATATAATGATCAAGAACAATACGGCAAACTTAGGAGCAACTTTCGCCAAACCTCCCATCTGTCTAATGTCTCTTGATTTAAATCTCTTGTATAAAATATCACAGCAGTAGAACAGACCTACAACGTTAATACCGTGAGCGAAAGTCTGCACCAAAGCTCCTTCAGCACCTTCGATATTGAAGTTTCCTCTTAAAGTTATTACCGCCGAAGCAAAAATACCTGCCACCATTAATCCAACGTGAGAGAAAGAAGAATATGCAATAATTCTCTTCATATCAGTCTGGATGATCGCGATTAAAGCTCCGTGAACAATTCCCACAATAGCTAAGATAATCACAATCTGTCCTGAAATTCCTGCAATCGGAAGGGGAGTGATCGGTAAAAGATAACGCATAACTCCATAGATCGCCATTTTCAGCATGATCCCTGATAAAAGCATGGAACCTTGTGTTGGCGAATAGGTATATGTATCCGGCTGCCACGTGTGGAAAGGGAAAACCGGCAATTTCACTGCAAAAGCAAAGAAGATAAACCAGAATACAACGGTTTGTTGTGTTTCGTTTAACTGGGCATTATAAAGATCTGTCAGCGCAAAAGATGCAGAGTGATTGTATACATAAATCAATCCTGCTAACATGAATAATGATCCAACGAAGGTATAAACGAAGAATTTCGTAGTGAATTCAAATCTTTTATTTTCCTGACCCCAGATTCCGGCAATAAACCAGATCGGAATCAAAGTAACTTCCCAGAAAATGTAGAACAGCAAACCGTCCAGCGAAGTGAAAACACCTACAAGACCAAACTGCATTAGCAGAATTAAACCATAGAATGTATTTCTGTAGCTTACATTTTCATTAAATGAAGATAAAATAATGATTGGCGCTAAAATATTAGTCAGCAATAAAAGAAGTAAACTCATCCCATCGATACCGAAGTGAATTTTACTCTTAATAAATTGTGACCAAGGGTAATTGATCTCGTGTTGTAATGTACTATCTACGGTTAATCCAAAATTAAAATCCGATACGATATAAAACGTTACAAGCATCTGAATCAAAGCAATTCCCAGTGCCAAATATTTGCTGGATTTATCTTTCCATGCAAAAACTAATCCCGAACCTACCAGAGGTAATAGTAATAGTGTTAATAATAAACCAGACATTATTGTAATATAAAGTTAACAATCAGTATAATTCCCACAGCCAAAGACATGATTAAGATGTAATTCTCAACATTTCCGTTCTGGATACGCTTCATGGCTTTTCCGCTGTCTTCAGCGCCTTCACCTACGAAGTCCACAAAACGATCAAGAATCCCTTTATCAAACATCTTTCCTCCGCGTCCTAATCCTTCAACAGTTTTTACAATTAATGCATTGTAAATTTCGTCAATGTATAATTTTTTAGCAGACAGTTTTTCCCATCCTGTGTACTGCTGTTCCGGTAACGCCTGTTTTTTCTTATTCACATAAGTATTTTTAACAAGGAACCAAACGCAGAAGAACATTACAACTGTTGCTCCTAAAAGTATCATTTCAGTCCCAAACGGAACTCCCGAAAGAGTTGCTTCCATTTGTTTAAAGCTTTCCTCGGTAAGAACCGGCTTCAGCCATTCCATTAATTTGGCATAATGACCGTGACCGATGAAGTGAGGAAGGTTAATTAATCCACCCAAAACAGAAAGAACAGCCAGTACGATCAATGGTAATGTCATATTCGAAGGGCTTTCGTGTAAGTGGTGTTTTTGTTCTTCTGTACCTCTGAACTCTCCGTGGAAAGTCAGATAGTACAATCTGAACATATACGTAGCCGTAACAGCCGCTAAAACAAATAAAATTACCCAGTATACCGGATTTTTAGCAAAAGCTGCCACTAAAATTTCGTCTTTGGAAATCATCCCTGAAAGCAAAGGGAATCCTGAGATTGCCAATGTTCCGATAAGGAATGTAGCGTGTGTGATCGGAATGTATTTTTTCAGACCTCCCATGAAACGCATATCCTGTTCGTTGCTCATCGCATGGATTACAGATCCTGCTCCCAAGAACAATAATGCCTTGAAGAAAGCATGTGTCATTACGTGGAACATCGCTGTTGTATAAGCTCCAAGACCTAAAGCGATGAACATGAATCCTAACTGGGAAACGGTAGAATACGCCAGTACTTTTTTGATATCGTTCTGACGAAGTGCGTAGAATCCAGCTAAAGCTGCCGTTAAGAATCCGATGAATAAAATTACTCCCTGAACGGTAGGTGCCAAAGTGAATAAGAAGTTGGATCTTACCACTAAATAAATACCCGCCGTTACCATTGTTGCGGCGTGAATTAACGCTGAAACCGGAGTAGGTCCCGCCATTGCATCTGGCAGCCAAGTATATAATGGAACCTGAGCAGATTTACCGGTAGCACCGATAAATAAACTTGTTGTAATGAAAATGATTACCGTTCCGTCTAGTTCAAATTTTCCTGCATTTTCTTTGATTGTTAAATAATCTACAGCATTCGTCTGTGAAGCTAACATGAAAATACCGATCAATAAAGCAAGGTCACCAATTCTGTTCATGATGAACGCTTTTCTTGCCGCTTTACCATATTCTTCGTTGGTGTACCAGAATCCGATTAGTAAATAAGAACACAATCCTACACCTTCCCATCCGATGAATAAGATTAAGTAGTTGCTTCCCATTACCAATAGTAACATGGAGAATATGAATAGATTTAAATAAGTGAAAAACTTATAGAAACCTTTATCGTGGCTCATATATCCGATAGAGTACAGGTGAATTAAAGATCCGATTCCTGTGATGATCATCACCATCATTAATGATAACTGATCGATCTGGAATCCGAAATTAATCTGAACTCCGTTTATTCTGAACCATTCAAAAGCTTTTACAATGACAGGCTGGCTTTCAGAATCAAAATTCATGAAAATACTTACTGCGATGCAGAAAGATGCAAAAACCATTGCCGTAGCTAAACTACCGACAACTATTTTTGGAAGATTTTTTCCGAAAAGTCCGTTTATAAGAAAACCTAAAAGTGGTAAAAGTATTATTGCATACACTAAATTTTCCATTCTTATCCTCTTAATTTATTAAATATACTTACATCAACAGAACGGGTATTTCTATACAGCATAGCAATAATTGCCAGACCTACCGCTACTTCCGCAGCAGCAACCACCATAATGAAGAAAACTAAAAGTTGTCCGTCGCCATTACCTTTGTATGCAGAAAACGCAGCCAGTAAAAGGTTTACAGAATTCAGCATAAGCTCTACACAACCCAAAATAACAATCGCGTTTTTTCTCAGCAATACTCCCAAAACTCCCAAACAGAACAGTACTGATGAAAGTATGATGAAATAATTCAGAGGGACGCTTTGTATAAATGTATTTACTTCTCCCATAATTTTATAGATCTTTTTTACCGATTAATACCGCACCTACAATACCTGCCAGAATAAGGATGGATGCAAGTTCAAACGGCAAAACATATTCATTAAACAAAAGTCTTCCCAGATTTTTCGTCAGACCAACTCCGTTGTCTACATTTTCAACAACGATCTGTTTTTGCTGAACGCCTCTGAAAACGCCTAAAACTCCGATAAGCAACAGACATGATGTAAAAACTCCGGCAAATTTTAAAGTATTGCCCTTCTTACTTTCGTCTTGTTTATTAAGGTTAAGCATCATCAGAATGTAAAGGAACAATACCATGATCGCTCCGGCATACACAATAATCTGGATAATCGCAAGGAACTGTGCATTCAGAAGGATGTACATACCCGCAATAGAAAACATCGTAACAATTAATGACAAAACAGCATACAGAGGATTTCTCGCAAAAACGAAGTAAACCGCACTTGCCACTGCTAAAAACGCCACCAAGAAAAATAAAAACTGATCCATTATTTTACCGCATTTTTTTGTTTCTCGGATTGTCTTTCTGTGATGTCAATCCTTTCATTTATTTTTTCCACCAATTTATCTTTTCCGTAAATGAAAGAACCTCTGTTGGTTTCCACGTCCACCAATCTGTCGGTAAGATAGATCGCAGATTTCGGACAGGCTTCTTCACACATACCGCAGAAAATACATCTCAGCATATTGATTTCATATACTGAAGCATATTTTTCTTCTCTGTAAAGATGCTTTTCTTCCTTGGTTCTCTCTGCAGCAGTCATGGTAATTGCTTCTGCAGGGCATGCTACCGCACAAAGTCCGCAAGCCGTACATCTTTCTCTGCCTTCCTCGTCTCTTTTCAAAACGTGCTGACCTCTCCAGATATCTGCTCTCGGTTTCTGTACTTCCGGATACGCATATACTGCGGGAGCACCTTTCAATACGGTTCTTACAGCATGCTTAAATGTAATCCCCATTCCTGTAAAAATCGCAGGTAAGTAGATTTTTTCAGCAAGGGTCATTTCTTTATTAGAAACAACTTTTGATCTGTTCGTAAGTTTCATTTTTTTTATTATTAAATGTTAGAAGATGGAAGCCGGGAGATGGAAGTTGGTCGCATCATCACATTTTCACATCAGCTCATTTTCAAATTAATTAATTTCCAAATGCTAAAATTACAGCTCCTGTAACCAGCAGGTTAACCAATGCCATTGGAATTAAAGTTTTCCATCCTAAGTGCATCAATTGATCATATCTGAATCTCGGAAGTGTCCATCTGATCCACATAAAGATCAGAATTCCGATGATGGTTTTAATTAAAAATGCCACAATACTCAAAATTCCGGCAGTATTTTCTCCCCAGTTCTGCGTAACCCATTCAATTCCGGGATAATTGTAACCTCCGAAGAACAGAACAACCATGAAAGCATTCGAAATAAACATATTCACATATTCGCCGAACATATACAGTCCCAATTTCATGGAAGAATACTCCGTAGAATATCCTGTTACCAATTCAGATTCACACTCTGGTAAATCGAAAGGGTGTCTGTTGGTTTCTGCCAAAGCGGCTACGATAAATACTAAGAAAGCAATCGGCTGGTAGAAAATATTCCAGTTAAGTCCCGAAACCCAAGGAATAAATCCCCACAGTTTTCCGTTTGTCTGGCTTTCCGTAATTTCTTTTAAGTCTAAACTTCCTGTCATCATAATGATGGAAAGCAAAGCCAATCCCATTGCCAATTCATAAGAAATCATCTGAGAAGAAGCACGGATCGCTCCTAATAATGAATATTTGTTGTTAGAAGCCCAACCTCCGATCATAATTCCGTAAACTCCGATGGAAGCCATTCCGATGATGAATAATACTCCGACATCGATGTTTGCCACCTGAAGATCGTAAGACGTACCTGCAATATTTAAACTTTTACCCCAAGGAATAACAGCTCCTGTGATTAATGAAATAAACATCACCAAAGACGGCCCCAATACGAAAAGAAATTTTTCTGCATTGGCTGGAGTAAAATCTTCTTTAAAGAAAAACTTTCCACCGTCGGCTAAAGGCTGAAGCAATCCGAAAGGTCCTGATCTGTTGGGACCAATTCTGTCCTGCATAATAGAAGCTACTTTTCTTTCTGCCCAGGTAGAGTAGGCTGCAATCGTTAACGAAAGCAGGAAAAGCGCAAATACAAGTATAAGTTTAAATGTAAGTAAATCCATTTTTTATTTTAAATGTTTTGAAGATGGAAGCTGGGAGCTTGAAGTTTATCACATCGTGGCATCAACTATTCATCACATTACCAATTTATTTTATTTTTTAACGATTTTAAAGTTAAAAGCAGAAGCGGAATATTTTACGGTTATAAACCTCCATCTTCCATCTTCAGACATCCAACTTCTTATTTTTCGTCTTTTTCACTGATTTCCTTTGCCATCGGATTGTCTAAAACTCTCAGTTCATCTTTAGGCTTTTCGTAGTGGTTCAATGAAATTACTGAATGTCTGTCGATGTGTCTCGGACCTTCAATATTCCAGTCAGAAAGTTCTTTTCTGTCGAAACGGCAGGTGTCGCAGATGAATTCTTCAACTTCTCCCCATTGGTCTTTTCTTGCGGTAACTCTCACGATTTCGTCACCTTTCATCCAGACTACGGCTTTTCCGGAACATTTATCGCATTTGCAGGTAGCGTTCATTGGTTTTGTAAACCAGACTCTGCTTGAAAAACGTGCTGTTCTGTCGGTTAATGCTCCTACAGGACAAACGTCGATTACGTTTCCGATGAAATCATTATCCAAAGCTTTATTTAAGTAGGTTGAAATTTCAGCGTGATCTCCTCTGAACAAAATTCCGTGTTCTCTTTCTCCGGTTAACTGGTTTGCAGCGAGTACACATCTTGCACAAAGAATACAACGGTTCATATTCAGTTTGATGTGCGGACCCAAATCGTCTGCTTCATATGTATTTCTTTCGAACTCCGTTCTGGTTTCAAGATTTCCGTGTTCATACCCTAAATCCTGAAGATGACATTCTCCAGCCTGATCGCAGATAGGGCAGTCTAACGGATGGTTTACCAAAAGGAATTCCGTAACTGCTTTTCTTCCTTCCTGAGCTTTTTCAGAAGTAAGATTTTTTACTTCCATCCCATCCATAACGTTGGTTCTGCAGCTTGCCACCAATTTCGGCATAGGACGCGGATCTGCTTCAGATCCTTTGGAAACTTCCACAAGGCAGGTTCTGCATCTTCCGCCGCTGGTTTCCAGTTTGCTGTAGTAGCACATTGCAGGAGGTACAGATTTTCCGCCGATTTGTCTTGCAGCTTCCAGAATAGAAGTACCCGGCAAAACTTCAGTAGTCTGTCCGTCTATCGTTATTTTGAATTTTTTAACCTCTTCGCTCATATTCTATGCTTTTCGCTTAATAATTAAGCTCTATAAATTTTTAAATCTCTCTAAATTAAAATTATAAGTTTCTGTAAGAAGATAATCAATATGAATTTTAAATTCTTTAATATGATTATCAAAATCTGGATAAGTTTGAATAATATGTTTAACCAGATTTTTATACTTACTTTCCTTATCTATCTGTTCACTTTTAGTTTCTTTCTTGAATGATTCAAAATCAATATAATCGAATTCAATTAGATCTTTACTCTGAAGTTTTAAAAATTGACAAAGCCAATCTTCAAAGGCTTTAGGACAAAGTGCAAAAATAAACTGATATTTTGTTTTATCCTTATAAATCTTGAAACTATTTCCTTCTTTAATTTTCTCGAAGCTTTTTAAATTAGGATTAAGCAATAAATCTTTTCTATCCTCATCTACAATTCCGATAAGAAATTCTCCTTTTACTCTCTCAAAAGCTTTTATAACTTCATTTTTATTTTTTTCTTTTCGAATGCGTTTTTCATTTTGTAATAACTTTCCGAAAAAATATTTATCTGCAAAACATTCAACAGCAACAACCCTTTCCATGATTAATTATTTTCCCAAAGACTGTCGAAGTTGAAAAATACGTTCATCCCATATTCATAAACATCATCATTAGTTTCTTTATCTAATTTTTTGACTTCTGTTTTTCCGTCAACATTATTAACAAGATAAATCTGTAAGTTGTTTCTGCTTTCCTCGTCTCTCAAAAACTCCTGTATTATAAAATCACTGTGAGTAACCATGAAAAACTGGTTATTGTTTTCATTGTACTTTACTTCATTAGTAAATTCTAAAATATAAGGTTCAAAACAATGAGCTTCTGGTTCTTCAAATAATAAAACTGAATCTTGATTGCTCATAATTGCAGTTTTGTAAAAAATTAACCTTTGAAGAGTGTCTGCAATCATATTATAAGAAAGAGAGAATACTGTTCCATCCTCATATTCTTTAAATATTTTTAAATTATTTGAACCTCTTTCAATTAATAATTTTAAATTATTTACAGATAAAAATTGATTAACAAAATTTCTTATTTCAGGATTACTTGAAATTACTGTACTAATATTTTCGCCAAAAGGAGAAATTAGAAAATTAGAAAATTTTATTATATTATTTTCTATTTTAAAAAAGTACTTTCTAATTTTCAAATCCCTTTTTACAAGGTCTGGAACAGTAGATGTCTCTTGATGTCCCATAGTCGAAAATTCTTTTAATTTAGTTTTCTCAATAGAGTTATTTTCTAAATGAATTTTTAATCTGTCGTTATTAAAATTGTAAAATGAAAAAATTTTTTCTTTGTTTAACTTTATTTGTGAACTTTTGCTATAGTCTCCTTCAAAAAAAAGATCATTTAAGTTCTCATATCTTACAAAATTTTTAAGGTTCTGTGGATTTAAAAGACTAAAAAATAAATCAAATATTCCCACAGCCTCCAAAATATTACTCTTTCCGGCATTCGGCTTTCCTGCAAAAATATTTATTTTCTTGCAACCGTCTATTTTTAAATCTTTAATTGATTTAAAATTGGAAATTTCAATATTTTGAATGTGTTGATTCATTCTTTAATTATACTTTTTTGTATTAAATGTATACCCGATTCCGGCGAGAACCTGTCCGAAAACAAAATCCTGTCTGGCTTTATCCGGTTTATTATTTAATGTCGTTTTAATGTCCCACATATTGATGTATCCGGCTTTTACTTCTGCTCTCAGCATCCAGTTTTTCCAGAATACAAGGTTAAGACTGGATCTTAAATCGGTTCCCATTCCGGCAACGTGAAAACGGTCGCTTCTCTCGTTACCAAAAAGCTTTACATTACTTTTCGGAAACATAAACCCGATTCCGGCTCCGTAAGACCATACCAAATCGATGTTCTTTTTATGAACCAGATTTTTATATTTTTCAAGCCCTACGTTTTCATAATTTAATCCGTCTGTATGCTCAAAAGTAAGGAACTTTTCATCGGCAAGATTTACCTGCCCATTCTGTACCATGGCTGCATATTTCGGATCTGAAATATTTCCTGAAAAACCAACTGTCTGATCCTGGTTCATTACATATTTCATGTGATCAATTCCTAAAACCAGAGCTAAATTATCTTTAATAAAATAACCAAGTCTGAAATTATACTGGGTCACTGTAAACCAGCTTGGATCGAAATAAACAATTCCGAATTTCGTTGGTCTGTCTTTCGCAGAGACATTATTTAACTGAAAATCATAACCGTTTCCCGAGAAATGAATGTCAGAATTGCTGTAAGCCGCTCTGTTCCATCCGTAGAAAACGAAAACCTGACCTTTTTTGCTTAAGGGTAAAGGTTTTTCTTTTTTTTCAGCTTTGTATGGAGTCGCCTCCAGTTTATATTCTTTTTCTTCTAATGTATCTTTTTTTACCTGTCCGAAAACAAAACCCGACATCATTAGACCTAATGCCAATATTTTTTTCATCTTAAGCATTCTTCTCAACTGCAGGAATCGGATCTGCATAATGTGCCAATCCGTAGTTCTGAGTCTGTGATAACTCAGGGTTTTTAATGTGCCATTCGAATTCATCTCTGAAGTGACGAATAGCCGCTGCAACAGGCCAAGCTGCTGCATCACCCAATGGACAAATTGTATTTCCTTCGATTTTTCTCTGGATGTCCCAAAGTAGATCGATGTCTTCCATTTTTCCTTCTCCTTTCTCGATTTTCTTTAAAATCTTGTACATCCATCCCGTTCCTTCACGGCAAGGGGTACATTGTCCGCAACTTTCGTGATTGTAAAATCTCGCTAAAGTCATGGTATGTTCCACGATACACTGATCTTCATCCAAAACAATGAATCCTCCTGAACCCATCATGGTTCCGGTAGCAAATCCACCATCAGCCAAAGATTCGTAGTTCATGTATCTTGGTTCTCCGTTTACGGTTTTTAATAATAAATTAGCCGGAACAATCGGAACAGAGCTTCCTCCCGGAATACAGGCTTTTAATCTTTTTCCGTCTTTAATGCCTCCGCAATATTCTTCAGAGTAAATGAATTCTTCAACCGTAATGGTCATGTCGATTTCATACACTCCGGGTTTGTTGATGTTTCCACAGGCAGAAATCAATTTTGTTCCTGTAGATCTTCCAACTCCTATTTTAGCATATTCAGCACCTGTAATTTCAATGATCGGAACTACTGCCGCAATAGACTCAACGTTGTTTACTACCGTTGGTCTTTCCCAAAGTCCTTTTACAGCCGGGAATGGCGGTTTCAGTCTCGGATTTCCTCGTTTACCTTCAAGAGATTCAAGCAATGCGGTTTCTTCACCGCAGATGTATGCTCCACCACCTCTCTGAACGTAAATTTCACAATCGAAACCGGTTCCTAAAATATTTTTACCTAAAAATCCTGCTGCCTTTGCTTCTTCAATAGCTTCTTCCAAAATATCGGGAATCCATGAGTATTCTCCACGGATGTAGATATAGGAAACATTTGAACCTAAACAGTATGATGAAATAAGCATTCCTTCGATCAGTAAGTGAGGAAGAAACTCCATCAGATATCTGTCTTTGAACGTTCCCGGTTCAGATTCATCGGCATTTACAACAAGGTGTCTCGGAACACCTTCCGGTTTTGCAAGGAAGCTCCATTTCATTCCTGTTGGGAATCCTGCTCCACCACGTCCACGAAGTCCTGAAGCTTTTACTTCTTCAAGAATTTCGTCAGGAGTCATTTTTAAGGCTTTTTCAGCAGCTTCGTAACCTCCGTTTTTACGGTAGGTTTCAAAGTAGCGGATGCCTTCAATATGTGCGTTTTTAAGTAAAAGTTTTTTACTCATTGTTATTTGCTTCTTGCAATAGGCTTTTGGCTTCTTGCATTAATTATGATTAAACGTTAAGTGAATAATTTAAAATCTAAAATGTAGAATTTAAAATTTCTATTAGTCTAAAGCGATCTGTCCTTCTCTGCAAAGATCAAGGATCTCGTCTACTTTTTCTATCGTTAAATTTTCATGGAAAAATTTCCCTAACTGCATCATCGGAGCATATCCACAAGCTCCCAGACATTCAGCTGGCTTTAAAGTAAACATTCCGTCTTCCGTAGTCTGTCCGTCTTTAATGTTCAGTTTTGTACGGATGTGGTCTAGGATTTTTTCACTTCCCGAAACCATACAAGGTCCGGTTCTGCAAACTTCCAAAACATATTTACCTACCGGCTTCATGTTGAACATCGTGTAGAAAGTAGCTACTTCATAAACTTCGATAGGTTTGATACTCAATAATTCTGCAACATAATCCATTACCGGAACGTCTAACCAGCCTCCGAATTCTTTCTGTGCCAAATGAAGTACAGGAATAAGGGCAGATTTTTGTCTTCCTTCAGGATATCTTGCGATGATTTTGTGTACCTGTGCTAAACTTTCCGGTTTAAAAGCTATTGTTTCGCTCATATTTAAAGATTTTAGATTTTAGATTTTAGATTTTAGATGAAAATCTTAGTTCTAAAAATCTTATCAATTTTGATATTAATTTATATTTAAAGAGTTTAGATTAATTTAAAATTTATAATCCAAAATCTATAATTTCTTTTATGCGTCTAATTCTCCCGCAATAATATTCATACTACACATCGTAACGATCGCATCTGAAATTACAGAACCTGTAATCATTTCAGGATACGCCTGATAGTAGATAAAACAAGGTCTTCTGAAATGCAGTCGGTAAGGGCTTCTTCCGCCATCACTCACCAGATAGAAACCTAATTCTCCGTTTCCGCCTTCTACTGCATGATAAACTTCTCCTTTCGGTACATCTGTTTCTCCCATTACAATTTTGAAATGGTAAATCAGTGCTTCCATTTTCTTGTAAACATCTGCCTTTTCAGGAAGATAGAAATCCGGAACATCCGCGTGGAATGGTCCTTCAGGAAGATTTTCGTATGCTTGTTTGATGATTTTTATAGATTCCCAGATTTCCTGCTGACGAACCATGAAACGGTCGTAAGTATCTCCGGAAGTTCCTACCGGAATGATAAAGTCGAAATCCTGGTAAGAAGAATAAGGCTGCGCAACTCTCACGTCATAATCCACACCTGTTGCACGTAAATTCGGACCTGTGAAACCATAGCTTAATGCTCTTTCCGCAGAAATAGATCCTGCTCCGATGGTTCTATCCATGAAGATTCTGTTTCTTTCTAATAATGTACAGAATTCTTTGAATCTTGGCGGGAATGTTTTAAGGAAATCCTTTAATAACTCATGGAATTTTGGAGTGAAATCTCTTTCAAAACCTCCGATTCTTCCCATATTGGTCGTCATTCTCGCTCCGCAGATCTGCTCATACATATCATAGATACGTTCTCTTTCGATGAACATATAGGTAAGACCGGTAATTGCTCCGGAGTCCATTCCCGTTACACCGTTGCAGATCAGGTGATCTCCGATCCTTGCAAGCTCCATTAAAATAACACGCATATAGTCTACACGTTTAGGAACTTCAACGCCGATCAGTTTTTCAACCGTCATGTGCCAACCTAAATTGTTAATCGGCGCAGAACAGTAATTCATACGGTCGGTAAGGGTAGTGATCTGAGAGTAGTTCCTTCTTTCAGAAATTTTCTCAAATGCTCTGTGGATATATCCCACAGTCTGCTCTGCATGAAGGATTCTTTCTCCGTCCATCGTTAAGATATTCTGGAAAATACCGTGCGTTGCAGGGTGGGTAGGTCCTAAATTGAGGGTGTATAACTGTCCGTCAATCTGTTCCTTACTTTCGTATTGGTTGAGTATATTAGATAATGAGTTATCTTTCATAATGATTGCTTTTAGCTATTTGCTTCTGCCTATTGGCTAGCTGCCATTGGCCATTGGCTTTTTTATCTTCCGAACATGCTGTCGTTCTTGTCTGTTCTTGTTCCGTCTTCCAGACGATATTCTTTCAGCATCGGGTGGTAACCAAGATCTTCCATATTTAAAATAGGTCTAAGATCCGGATGTCCTTTAAATTTGATCCCATAGAAATCATACGTTTCTCTTTCCATCCAGTTGGCTCCCGCATACAATTCCACTAAAGAATCTACTTCGATGTTTTCTCTGGACATGAATATTTTCAGACGTAATCTGAAGTTCGTCATCATATTGTGCAGGTGATAAACCACGCCGATTTCCTTTTCCGGAAACTCAGGATAATGGATTCCGCATACATCGGTAAGGAAATTGATTTCCAGTGATGAATCTTTCAGATAGTGAACGATTTTTTTCAGATCATCCTTTTTTACCTCAATCGTCAGCATTCCATATGGCTCTGAATTTGCAATAACAGACTCCGGAAATTCTCTTGTAATTGCTTCTAATACAAATTCGTTTGTCATTTCCGTTAGTTGCTAATATTGTAAGAATCTAGTAATTTCTGATATTCGGGCATGTCTCTTCTTCTGATGCTTTCGCTTTCCGCCAAAGCCTGAACCTGCATTACGCCTTCAATAATCTGTTCCGGTCTCGGAGGACATCCCGGAACGTAAACGTCTACCGGAATAATTTTGTCAATACCCTGTAAGACAGAATATGTATCAAAAATACCACCGCTGGAAGCACAGGCTCCAACTGCAACCACCCATTTCGGTTCTGCCATCTGAGTGTATACTTCTTTCAGGACAGGTCCTAATTTTTTGGATATTGTTCCGCAAACCATCAACATATCTGCCTGTCTTGGAGAGAAAGAGTTTCTTTCCATACCAAATCGGGAAGCATCGTATGTTGGATTCAGCGTAGCCATAAACTCAATACCGCAACAAGAGGTTGCAAATGGTAACGGCCAAAGAGAAAATTTTCTTGCCATCCCGATTACACTGCTCAGTTTCGTTGCGAAAAACCCTTCTCCTTCAAATCCTTCCGGAGCCGGTGCATCTGTTCTTATTACTGGTTTGTTATCTGACATTTTAGTAGATTTTAGATTTTAAATTTTAGATTCTAAATTATTGTTAATGTTAACTTTAATCGAAAATCGCCATCTAAAATTTGTAATTTAAAATTTATAATTTCTTATTTATCCCAATCTAAAGCGCCTCTTTTCCAAACATAGAAAAATGCCATGAAGAAGATTGCCACGAATGTAAGAACGGCAAGGAATCCTTCCATTCCGAATTCTCTGAAGTTTACCGCGTACGGATAAAAAAATACGATTTCAATATCGAATAATACGAATAATACCGCCGTCAAAAAGTATTTAATGGAAAACGGTGTTCTTGCATTTCCTTCTACCGGGACTCCACATTCCCAGCTCTGGTTTTTTACAGAATTTCCTTTTTTCTGTTTCGGACCTAAAAAATGCGCTCCAAGCAAAGAAATGGCTACGAAACCGATCGCAACACCTGCTTGTATAAGGATTGGAATATAACTTTCAGGTAAATTCATTTTTGCATTATTATCTCAATTTGCAAATTTAGCGAATAAACAAGAAAGCATGAAATTTATGAGGTTAAAAGTGGCTCCAAAATAGGCAAAACAGGTAATTTAGAATCATTAAAAATAACAATTATTTTTTCATTTTTCTGATGAGAGAATACGCCATAAAGGAAATATAGGCAAAAAGGAGACTTGCGTAGATAATATTCACCGCCGTATTGGTTCTTTCATCCGGTAACTGAAAAAATAGATTGAAAACAATGAATCCGGCAATTAAAATTCCGAAAATGATGAGTTGTGGCTTCATATTTTAAAACTTACAATAAGTCTACTTTTTGATGATGAAAAATTATTTGATTTCCAGAGCGTAGGTTCTCCTTCTTTTATGGTTCACGGGATTGTAATCCTGCCAAAGAAGCTGAATGCTTTTGTTCTCTTCCAGTTCCGGATTCGTTTCCAGATATTTTACTCCTTTTTTGTTGAAGATATCCCAGATTTCTTTAAAAATAATGGACGTAACACCACGTCTCTGATAATCGGGGTGAATGCCGATCAGGTAAAAATTAGCCCTGTCGTTTTTCTTTCCTGCCTGTAAAAAATGCCACCATCCGAAAGGAAGCAATTTTCCTTTGGATTTTTGCAGAGCTTTTGAATAGGAGGGCATTGTAATGGCAAATGAAATCAGATGATTGTTTTCATCGGCAATACATACGATGAAATCTTTATCGATTAAAGGGAAATATTTTTCTTTATAGGTTTTCCTTTGTTCGTCTGAAATAGGAGTGTATGTGGAAAGATGCTTGTACGTTTCATCCAGCAGATCAAACATCGCATCCACATACTGCAGAATTTCTTCTTTAGATTTAAATCTTAAAACTTTCAGATGATATTTCTGGGAAATCAGTTCGTTGAATTTGTAAATTTTCTCCGGAAGGGAATCTGGGAACATAATTTCAAATTCCACCCATTCCTTTTCTTTGGTTAAACCCAGTTTTTCCAGATGTTGAGGATAATACGCATGATTGTAAATTCCGATCATCGTTGCCAGTTTATCGAAGCCCAAAGTCAGCATTCCGGCTTTATCAAGATTCGTGAAACCCATTGGTCCTTCAATCTTTCCGATGTTTTTTTCTTTGGCGTACTCAACTGCCTTTCCGATGAGTGCCTGAGAAACTTTTTCATCATCAATAAAATCAATCCAGCCAAAGCGTACTTTCTTTATCCCTAGTTCGCGTTCTTCCTTATGATTGATCATTAAGGCAATTCTTCCGACGATTTTATTATTCTGATAGGCAAGAAACTGTTTGGCTTCAGAGTATTGCAGTGCCGGATTTTCCTTCGTACTCCATATTTTAATCTCATCATTAATAAGAGCCGGAACGTAATACGGATTGTTTTTGTACAGATCCATGGGAAATCTTACGAATTGCTTTAGCTGATCGCTGTTTTTTACCTCAATAACTGAAATTTCTGACATGATTCTTTCGTGAAATTATGGAACAAATATAGCTAAATTAATACAATACTTTGGCACAGTTTTTACATCATATCGGATGAAAAGTATATTATAAAGATTACAGAGATGAATGGTTATTATTTGATTATTATTGTTTCGATGGCGGTAAGCTGGTTTGTTTCATGGAGGCTGAAATCGAAATTCGAAGAATATTCTAAAGTCTATCTCAGAAACGGGCTTTCAGGAAAAGAAGTGGCGGAAAAAATGCTGAGAGATAACGGAATTAACGACGTTCAGGTAATGTCGGTTCCGGGACAGTTAACAGATCATTACAATCCGGAAAATAAAACAGTTAACCTATCCGAAGCGGTGTATATGCAGAGGAACGCAGCGGCAGCGGCTGTTGCAGCTCATGAATGCGGTCATGCCGTTCAGCATAAAGTAGGATATTCCATGTTGCAGTTACGGTCAAAACTGGTTCCGGTGGTAAGCATAAGTTCCAATCTGATGCAGTTTGTCATTATGGGAGGACTTGTTATCATGGCATTTAGTGGAAGTAAACTTGTTCTTACAATAGGGGTTATTATGTTTGCTTTTACAACGCTTTTCGCATTTGTGACGCTTCCGGTGGAATATGATGCAAGCAACAGAGCAATGAAATGGCTTCGTGATACGGGAACGGTAACAACAGAAGAGTATGTAGGCGTAAAAGACAGTCTGAAATGGGCAGCAAGAACATATGTGGTGGCTGCAATCGGCTCTCTGGTACAGCTTCTTTATTTTGCTTCCTTATTAATGGGTGGAAGAAGGGATTAATCTTCAAATGTAAACGAAACATATTGCATCTCGGATCGTTTTTCCGAGATGTTTTTTTGTGCAATAAATGATGTTCTATATTCAATTGAAATTAATATTTTTATGAAATAATCAGGAAACATCAATGCGCGACAATTATGAATTAGAAAAGCAAACCAACTATTTAATCAAGGGCATTGCTTTTTTCTGGTTTTTAACTAAAGTAGGGAGTTACAAAACTTGGATTACAGAAAGAGTATATCCTGTAATCCCTCCAATAAGTAGTTTAGAAAACATTCCTGCTTTTGTCCATCGGTTTTTATTCGGAGCTTCTTTGTCTGCATTATTACTTGTTGTATGTATTAAACCTAACAGATGGTTTCTTGCTGTTTTATTTTTATTAGAAGTAATGAGCTGTTTGTTAGATACGGTGAGATGGCAGCCATGGGAATATATGTATCTGTGTTTTTTACTCCTGATTATTATTAATTTCTACAAGCGAGAAAATATTTTGATTTTTGGTCATTTATTTTTAGTGTCGGTCTATATTTTCAGTGGTCTTCATAAATTCAGTCGCAGTTTCCTTTCTTTGGTATGGCTCAATATGTTTTTAAGGGATTTTCTTGGCTTGTCGATGGATTTTATTTTAAAGTATAAGCTTTTTTTTGTGGGCTTATTCATTCCTTTTGTAGAAGTTCTTTTAGCATTACTGTTATTGGTTTCAAAGTCAAAGAGAGTAATTAGTTATCTGTTAATAGGTATGCATTTAAGTATTCTTATTTTTATCGGACCATTCGGGCTGAAATATAATTCAATAGTCTGGCTCTGGAATTTTGCCATGATATTTATTTTAGGCATTATCTATTCAAAACCCATGGAAGGTCTTAATAAGAAAACCATTGCCACAAATGCATTGTTTTTGGTACTGTGGTTTGTACTGCCTGTTTTTAGTTTCTGGGGGAGTTGGTATCAGTATTTTTCATTTAATTTATATTCCGGAAAAGGCTATCAAATGAATATCTGTATTTCACAAAATGTAAAAGAATTAAAACCGTATTTTGAAGCTGAACCCAATAATTTTTGTAAAGGAAGTCGGTATATAAATTTACAGGAGTGGGCGTTTAAAGAAATAAAATCGGCACCGATTCCGGAAATTGAAATTCAACGGAAGATCGCAGTTTATTTGAAGAAAAAATATCAGAAAAAGAATATTCAAATTATACTTTATAACAGGGAAGAAAATAAAATGATAAAACTTTGATCTTAATTGATCTGAGTATGATATAATAACATTACAAAAATATCAATACGAATTGCCTTTACCTAAACTTATCATCAATTTCAGTTGAAGCCATTTTTTGATTTGCAATCTTTACGTGAATTCCTTTTAATTGAGCACTTTATATTCCACAAATTGCATATTGATTAAGGATTCCAAAATTTCATCTTTGTGTCTTAATTTTATTTTTGCTGAAATTATTGCTCTTTCCTGTGCATCAAAATTGATGATTTTCGCATCATACTTAGACAGCAAAGTAAAAATTATATTCTGCTGATTAAAATTAAACTGAATCTCAACAGTAGTTTCAAGCTCTTTCGTTACAATATTTGCTTCTTCCAGTGTAATTTTTGCCGATTCTTTGTACGCTTTTACCAGACCGGAAACGCCCAGTTTTGTGCCTCCATAGTAACGGACGGAAATAACCAGAACATTGGTGATTTCATGGGCTAATAACTGGTTGTAAATGGGCAGTCCTGCACTTCCGGAAGGTTCTCCGTCGTCATTTGCGCGATAATTTTCTCCGTTAAGTCCTATTCTGAAAGCATAACAATGATGCGTTGCCTTCGGATGTTCCGCGCGGATTTTTTCCAAAGCATTTTTCAGTTCTTCCTCATTGTTCACGGGAAACGCAAAACCCAGAAATTTGCTTCCCTTTTCTTTTAACAAGGTGTTTTCTACCGGAGATTCTATCGTCTTAAAATTGAACATATGTAATGAGGAAAGATATTTTTTCGAATTTTAGAATAATTGTTCAAAGGTAAAATTTTTTTAAGAAAGTCTCGTAAACAGACAACAAAAAAGAGAACCGTTGCAGTTCTCTTTATTCGATTAACAAGGAAAGCTTCCTTCCAACCAAGGCGGAGGACAGCTCATACTTGAAGGGGTTTTACAGCATCTTTGTAGATTTGGCGGATAATAAGAACAGCAAACCGGTGCGATTCCTCCGACAAGATCTTTAAGTTCTTTTCTGGGTAGCTTTTTTAGATTTTTCATATAGTTTGAATTAGTTGCGGAGATGATTAAAATTTCTAATCAGTATTAAACCGGCTCTCCTGGATTTCCGGGACCATTATTACTGGTACATTTTGTGCCGATCGGAAGACAATAATATCTCTGACGCGGGATGCAGCATTTGTAATATCCTGTTATGCAGTTTTGATCACAGGTTTCGATTCCTCCCAGGACGCTTTTCAGTTCATGTTTTGATAATTTTCTTAAATTTTTCATGATGATGATTTTTAGTTCATCATAAAGCTACATATTTAATTTCAAAATATGGTGAAAAATTATAAAATATTTTTTATGTTAAATTTTTGACTGTTAAATGTTTAAATGTTTTCTGAAAGGAAAAAATCAATGCGGTTATCTCGGGTAATTTCAGTTTTGAAAGGATTTAACCAGTCAAAAACAGGAGCTTGGGTTCCGTTCCCAAGAAGAAGATGTTCATTGGTAATAACAATCGCTTCGTCCCAGAGATTAGCATCTATAAACTGCTGTAAAGTGAATTTTCCACCCTCGATAATCACAGACTGAATTTGCTCTTTATACAGAGCTTCCATAAGATTCTGAAGGAAATTGTCCTTTTCGGTTTTAATAAAATGAACATGATCTGCAATTTCTTCTTTTACAGAATTAATCACGATGGTTTTCGCTTCTTCGTTGTAAATTTTAAAATTCTGAGGAACTTTCAGATCAAAATCAATTAAAATTCTCACAGGATTAACGCCTTCCACATTTCTTACCGTTAAACTTGGATCGTCATTCAGTGCGGTCTGTGTTCCGACCAAAATAGCGTGTTCATCGGCTCTCAACTGATGTACGAACTGATTCACTAAAGAATTTGAAACCGCAGTCGGTTTAAAATCCTTATCCAGAAATCCGTCTCCCGATTGCGCCCATTTCAGAATAATGTAAGGTCTTTTCTTTTCGTGGTAAGTGAAAAATCTTTTATTAAGATCAATACATTCTTTCTCCAGAACGCCTGAAACCACTTCAATTCCCGCATCCTGAATAATTTTTTTTCCTTTTCCGTTCACTTTGTCATGAGAATCCATTGCTCCCACTACGACTTTTTTAAAGCCTAATTCCTTAATCTTTAAAGCACAGGGCGGCGTTTTTCCGTAATGTGCACAAGGTTCTAATGTAACGTAAATAGTGGATTCGGGAATTAAAGATGGGTCTTCAACAGAATTAATGGCGTTAATTTCCGCATGAGGTTCTCCTGCTTTCTGATGATAACCTTCGCCGATAATTTTACCGTTATGCACAATCACACTTCCCACCAAAGGATTCGGATATGTTTTTCCGATGGCTTTCTGAGCCAGTTCGATGGCTCTTTTAATATAAAATTCGTCCTGCATACTGAATGAAAAAAGCGAAGTCAAATTGCTTTGCTCCGCTTCCTAATATTTTAAATAGTTTTATTCTCCCGCAATAATGCTGTGAAGATTTTGTTTTAAAGTTTCCAGATGAGCTTTTTTCTCGTCGATAGAATTATAAGTATCTCTCAACATAGGATTCTCTCTCGAAGGGTTTTTAAAGAAAGCGAGATTGTTTTCCAGCTTTACGATTTCGGCTTCAAGATCAGAAATCTGGCTCTTGATTTTTCTTGCTTTGTCCGTAAGCTGATTTTCAGATAATCCTTCTTCTTTAAGTTCCAGCTCGTTGATTTTATTTAATTTCAATTTTTCTTTCAACGTTTTGTTGAATTCTGTATTGATGGAGATTTTATCTCTCGGTACTTTTCCGATGTTGTTCCATGCGGTTTTAATGGCTTCAATTCTTTCGATACTTCCATCTTCGTTCCCGATTGTTTTTAACTCATCAAGAATTGCCTTTTTATGCTTGTAATTTTCCTTCCAGTTATCCGTAGAAGCGTTGCTTTTTTCACGGTAATTGTTGAAGAAAGCATTACACGCATCACGGAATTCATCCCAGATTTTATTCGTCATGCTTTTCGGAACGTGACCGATTTTTTTCCAGTCTTCCTGAAGTTTTTTGAACAAAGGAACAGCGATATCCCACTCTTCGTTATTCTGGTTGTCTTTCGCAGTCTGGATCAGTTTTAATTTTTCTTCCAGATTCGCCTGCTGAGAACCTTTTAATGATTTATAATAGGTATTTTTTGTCGTGTTGAATCCTCTCAGAATCGTTTTGAACTCGTTCCAGTTCTGGTTAGAGAGCTTTCTCGGAACGCTTCCTGTTTTCAGAAATTCTGAACGGAGATCTTCCACTCTGCGGATAGCATTCTGCCAGTAATTATGATTAGGATTTTCTCCCGGCTCAGAAAGTTTCTTGATTTCCGCGATGATCTGATTTTTCTTTTCCAGATTTTCGTTCTGCTCTGTTTCAATGGCAGCCGAAAGTTCAGATTTTCTTTCGTGGATTTTATTTGAAATTTCTTTGAATTCTTCCCATGTTTTCTCACGGAATTCTTCGGCAACCGGTTCTGCTTCTTCCTTCCATAATTTGTGAAGATATTGCAGCTCATTCAGCGCTTTCTGAATTACAGGTTCATGTTCAAGCTGTTTTGCACGCTCAATGATGTGTTGTCTTTTTTCAAGATTGTGGCTGTACTCCTGCTCCAGAAATTCCTTATTCAGATCAAGCATCTGATAAAACTGGTTCAGATGATGAAAATAATTGTTGTTAAGAATCTTGAACTCAGATTTTGCAACCTGTCCTGCTTTAGACCATTCTTCTTTAATCTCTCTTATCGATTTGAAAAGATTGGTTCCCGGTTCGGAATTCGTATACAGATTTTTAAGCCTTTCAATAATAGTTTGGCGGTGTTCCAGATTTTTCTTCTGCTCTTCTTCCTGCCCCTTTTGGTATGCATCGTGCTTTTCTCTGAAAATATTCACCAAAGCAGAGAATTTTGCCTGAGAAGGATGCTCATAGCTGAAATTTTCAGGAGCATTTCCCGCTTCGGAATATTCATGCTTTTTATCTTCCACTTCATCATGGATGTAATGACTTGCTTTTTCTTTGAGCTGATTGAATTTTTTGAAATCTTCACCTGCGTTAGGCGAATTGATGATTTTTTCCATTTCCTTCAGGGCATCGCCAAGAGAAATTTCTACTTCTTCGTGCTCTTCTTCATGTTCCGTTTCCTCATGATGAATGCTTTCATCCTGAGGTTCTGCAGGTTCTGATGTTTTTTCCTGAGGGACTTCGTTAGAATTTTTGTTTTCCTCGTTTTCAGAAAGGTTGTTTTCTGTAATCATAGCAAATCGTTTATGTGAGTGGCATTAAAATATCCTCTAAATATAGAGCTAAAAAGCTAAATACAGTACTAATTTATGTTATTTTTTTTGAAAATTCCAAATTTCCCAGGCTTTTTCTGCTTGTTGTTCCAGCATATAATATCCGTTCACTGTTTTGGCTCCTTTTTCAGAGGCATTGATGATGAATTTGGTATAGTTTGGGTTGTAAATTAAATCGATAATCAAATGGTCTTTTGAAAGCCCTTCGAAAGGGAAATTCAGGCAGTCTTCCACATTCGGGAAAGTTCCTACCGGAGTACACTGGATAATGAGTTTATGATTCTGTACAAAAGCAGCATTTAAATTGTCATAATTAATTTCCGTGCTTCTGGAAACCGTAACCGATGGAATTCCGTGTTTGTTCAAAACATATTTTACCGCTTTTGCAGCACCTCCGTTTCCTAAAATGATGGCTGAATCATGGTGTGGTTTTTTGTGAAGCAGCAAAGTCTTTTCAAATCCGAAAGCATCGGTATTATAACCTGTTTTCTTTCCGTTTTCAATCAGTACACAATTTACGGCTCCGATGTTTTTCGCTTCATCGCTCAGCTCGTCCAGATAATCGATGATTTTTTCCTTGTAGGGAATCGTTACGTTAAAGCCCAGTAATTCCGGAGCTGAAAAGATATCTTCCACTTCATCAATTTCGTTTAAATCAAAAATGTTGTAAGAATAATCTTTTAACATCAGTTTCTGGAATTTATCTTCAAAGTATTTTTTCGAGAAAGAGTAGGAAATATTTTTCCCGATCAAGCCTAATTTTTTGTTGGAATCCATAGGATAAAATTAAAAAAAAAGACCGGAAAAGACCGGTCTTTGAGATAAATATTTTTTTTGTTTTATTCTACGATAAATTTTGCTGAAGAAGAATCTGTTTTCAGAATGTAAGTTCCTTTGGACAAACCTTTCAGGTTAATTCTGTTAGAAGTTTTAAAAGGATTTTCAATCGTTTCGATCAGTTTTCCTGAAAGATCATAAATCTGAGCTTTTGAAATCTTATTCAGATTTTCTCCTTTTACAAACAATTCATTGTTTTTTACAGGATTAGGATAGATCGTAAACTGAGATTTATCTTTAGAAACTTCCGCGGTTGCCAATGTAGTGAAGCAGGTCCAGCTTAAATCATCAATAGAAATTCTTTTTCCTGTTTCAGAATTGATTATTTTAATAACCACATTGTTAGGAACATTGATGTTGCTGATTGTGGTAGTGGTAGCTGAAGTAGTAAAAGGAATAGTTCCCGCATTAGTTCCGTTAATCTGTAAAGTCAGATTACCTGCAGAGTCAGAAAACGGTAACTTCGTAGTTACTGTTAAGCTTCCGATTCCGCCTGAAATTGTAGAGCTTGTCAGGTTACCATTCTTAATAGTAATAGCTCTGCTGTTAATTGTCTGATCGGTTCTGGCATCTGTTGCAGTCCATGTAATGCTATTGCTCGTCCATGTTTGCGTTGTATAGTTTGAAGCTGCCGCCGGAATATTAGAGAAATCCTCTGTTCCGCAGCTTCCGCCCGGCTGTCCTCCTGCAAGAGTTGTTCCTGAAGCGGTATTGCTCACTGTAGAAGCATTTCCTGCTGCATCTTTAGCAATCACATAAAAATTATAGGTAGTAGAAGGATTCAGCCCGGAAACCGTAGCCGTTATTCCCGTAACCGTACTGTATAAAACGCCGTCTTTATAAATTTCATATCCTACAACACCGATGTTGTCTGTAGAAGCCGTCCAGCTTAAAGAAATGGTGTTGGAAGTAGGGTTGCTTGTTGCTAAATTGGTTGGAGCAGTCGGAGCCTGTGTATCAGCAACCGGAGTTCCCCAAATTTCAGCAACGTATTCAGGATGATCGATGTATGGATTTCTGTTTCCCTGATAAGTATAAGAAGCGTTGTTTCTTGCAATCTCGGTAGCAGAAACAG
This sequence comes from Chryseobacterium sp. C2(2020), assembly GCF_014218915.1. Taxonomy (NCBI): domain Bacteria; kingdom Pseudomonadati; phylum Bacteroidota; class Flavobacteriia; order Flavobacteriales; family Weeksellaceae; genus Chryseobacterium; species Chryseobacterium sp. C2(2020). The sequence continues at coordinate 4,208 of NZ_JACLCT010000017.1, read as the reverse complement.
GATCTGCGATATGCCATGCCAATAATTGGTTCAGTTCCCAGGTCTGTAATCCCGGAAATGCGGAACCTCCCAACATATTTCCTGTTCCGAAACCTGAAAGCTGAGTTTCATATCTTGTTACGAAATATAAAACCATTCTCGCGATATCTCCTTTAAAAGCATCAACAGGCTCAAAAACCGTCCCCGAATATCCCGGAGAAACAGAAGTCCCCAGTTTTGATCCGTTTTGAGAAGTGAAAGAAGCCGATCCTACTTTTCCGAAAGGAAAGTTTGATCTCATTCCGTTTACTTTTCCGTCGGTCGGTCTGATGAAATGAATATCTGAAACCATCGGAGCATTGCTGTTGAATAAACTTTGAGGAACGATATGCTCTCTGTTGTAGCAGTCGCCTTCACTGTTATAATTTCCGCACTGTGCTCCCGGATAGCTGTATGAGTAAGGATCTGTTCCGTTAGGATTCTCGGAATACATGTCTAAAACCGTATTGTCGTTTTCCAGTCCCGGAATTCCTGCAATATTATCGCGATCCGTTGTTGCATAACCACTATATAGTGCACTATATCCATTGTCTACGTGACCGTTGGTAATAATCTGTTTCAGTTTGGTTTTTAAAGCAGCTCCGGAAAGACCTGCAGTTCCGTCGTAATATCCCGTAGGAATCTGAGCAAAGGTACTTATCAAGACAAAGCTCAATAAAAAAGAGAATAATTTACGTTTCATTTTTAAAAATTGGGATGCAAAGATACGAAAAAATGAAAGCTTATGTATTAATTTTTAGTAATATAATCTTTGCTGATCTTGGAAAATGCCCATGAAATTCCAAAGCCGAATAAGGATGCGGTAACCGCAACAGTGATGTAATTTTTACCCACTATTTTCACCGGAAAAGGTAAAGTTTCGTTGGCTTTAAAGAACTCTGTGAACTGCTGGAAATAGCAAAGTCCGGTTCCTATAAGTAAGCCTGAAATAATTCCTAAAACGACAATCAAAACTCCGGTATAAAAATAAACCTGTCTTAAATGACTTAACGGAAAACCTAATGAAATAAGGGATTTTGCCTGTTCTTTTTTATCCAGTTGAAGAATGATGATGGCTCCTGCTAAATTGAAGGTGGTAATAAAGATTACCAAAGCAAAAATTAAATAGATAAAAAGTTTCTCGGTATTGATCATTTTCCAGAATGCCGCATTCTCTTCCTCTTTGGTTTTTACTTCAATGTTTTTTCCAAGGGAAGAAATAAGCTGTTGCTTTACGGAGTCTGTATTTTCAGGATTCTTTAATTTAATAACGATTTGATAAGCCGAATGTTTTGGAAGATTTAAAAGTTCTTCAGTCAATTCAACAGGAGCAATAATATAATTGTCCAGTTGGTCTTTTCCTGCAAAAACTCCGGAGACGAGGATATCTTTTTTGTTGTAAATATCTTCTTCTTTATTAATGATTCCTGTTCCCGGTTTCGGCATAAAGATCGTTGCATAATCCGAACTGGACGGTACAGGAATCGAAAGTCTGTTATCCAGAGAGTTTTCCATTAAAACTTCATTGGAATATTTGAAGCTTGGATATGCACCATAGAAAACATCTTTATTGATGGGATTTACTTTTGTGTAAGCAGAATCCACCCCTCTTAAATAAGCAATATCTCCTTTTCCGTTATAGCTAATGTATACCTTTTCTTCAATAACTCTCGAAAAGTTACTGATCTCTTTATTGTTTTTGAGAACGGAATTAATTTTATCGAAATCTTTCAGCGTTTTTCCGGAAGAACTTTTAAGGGTAAGATCGGCATGAAGATTTGAAATCAATTCTTTATTGAGGTCTTCAAGCCCCGAAAAAACGGAGATGATAACGAACATTGCAGTTACGGCAACCGTCATCGCACCAACCGCCAACCACGTAATGAACGTAACGGCAGTGCTTCCTTTTTTAGACAAAAGGTATCGGGAAGCGATATAAAATGCAATGTTTTTCAAGGGTTACAGAATAGGGTTGTCACCTTCACCTCTCAATTCACGTTCCAGTTTTTCAACGTCGTCCAGAGAAGTGTCTAAGTAGAAATTAAGATTAGGGATTACACGAACCTGCTTCGCCATTTTCTGACCGATGAAGTTTCTGTATTGTGCTTTATTTTCTTCAATTTCCTTCATCACAGCTTTGCGGTGCTCCTGCGGAAATATGCTTAAATAAATTTTGGCAATACCCAGATCCGCCGTTACTTTTACATCCGAAACCGTTACCAGAATGCTTTGTTTGCTTTCTGAAGCCTGTTTGCGGAAAAGTTCTGCGAAGTCTTCCTGTATAATCTGTGCTACTTTTCTTTGTCTGTTACTTTCCATAATTTCTGCAAATTTAGTACTTTTGTTTGAATTGATACTTTGAAATTTGTTCGCTGTATCAAATTTACGACTTAATTTATTTAAATATTTATGAAATTAGAACATATCGGCATTGCCGTAAAATCTTTAGGCGTATCTGATGAACTTTTTGCAAAGCTTTTAGGAAAGGAATCTTACAAACAGGAATCTGTAGAAAGGGAAGGGGTAGTTACTTCTTTTTATGCTGCCGGAGATAGCAAAATTGAACTTTTGGAGGCGAGTAAAGAGGATAGTCCGATCTCAAAGTTTATTGAAAAAAAAGGAGAAGGCATCCATCATCTGGCTTTTGGCGTGGAAAATATTCTTGAGGAAGTGCAAAGACTAAAAAAAGAAGGTTTTGAATTTATCTCGGAAGAGCCTAAAGAAGGTGCTGATAATAAATTAGTTGTCTTCCTTCATCCCAAATCTACGAACGGCGTACTGGTAGAACTTTGCCAAGAAAAGCAATAAAAAATTTTGTAGTGAAAGAAATTTTACTATTTTTGCAAACACAAAATTTAACCAAGTTTTGAGGTCCTATAGCTCAGTTGGTTAGAGCACCTGACTCATAATCAGGTGGTCCCTGGTTCGAGCCCAGGTGGGACCACTACAAAAACTCGACAAGCCCCTATTTATGGGGCTTTTTTATTTCCCAAAACCACAACGCTGAAATATACGCTTAAACTTCCTCGGAAAAGCCTTGCTGGATTGACTTCGCAAGGATGTGGTACTATTTTAAAATAAAAATTAAAATGATTTTGTGATTATAAAATTGATGAAATCATTTCTCCATTTTATATCTCTATCCCTTTTGCCTAAAGAGATTGAGAAAATTTCCATTTTCGTCAATCTCCGATATTCCTTCAGATTCGATCAAATATTTTTATCTTAGTTCTTCCGAAAGTCTTTATATGAAAAGAAACGATCTTATTACTCTTGAACTAACTGATTTACCATTAGAATCACTTCCAAAAATATTTACATTTTTAGAAAATACCTTAGAAGAATTTCTCGATTTAAATGTGTTTGATCTGAAAATAAAGAGGTTTACCGTTTTAGAGCAATATTTTATCTGTAAATACGGTGTTGAATATTATTCAAAACCTAAGCTTACCTCGTGGTTAAACAAACAAAAGAAAGATCACGGAATGGAAGATGAAACTGTAAGAAGAATTCAGGAAAACTCGATAGAATTCTTATCCAGTGTCGAGGGAATGAAGAATTCTTTGGAAAGAATCGCCAAAAACCACAAAAGAAAATATAAAAACTTTAAGGATCTACAGTTTCCTTATGGAGAAGAAATTATTGATTATAGAATACCTCTCTATTTTGTTCCGCAAACCATAGAAGACTTTGAAAGCAGACATAAAACATTTTCAAAAAATAAAACAAGATTCAAAATAGAAGTATTTGAAATTTTTAGAGATATTTTTTCCGATCATGATTTAGAACGGTTTTTTAACAATTCTTTTGATTTTCAGTTCAACCCTTACCTTGTTTCGTTGCTTTATATAGAAGTTCAAGATGTAGGAGGTTTCAAAAGTAGGGCTTATACCCTTTATGATAGTTATAATAAATTCTATAAATCTGAAAAAGCAAAATATGAAAAGTATTTTGCCAATTACTGTGAAGATCTTGCAAAGGGATTAAAAAATGGTGTAATTAAAGAAAAACGCAGTGACAGCAGAGGATTACTTATTGAAACAGGCCGAACGATAGAAGTGAATGAAAACCGTAAGAAATTTTATCCCACACCCGAAAAATTAGAAGAGCTAAAAAAATCGGTATTGTTAAATTAAAATATATTTCATAAATTAGTATTATGAAATGTTATAAATGTCAATCATTAGATA